>DYLE01000090.1 GCA_020722245.1 Desulfonema limicola | reverse complement strand
GTCCACGACGATGGGGGCGGCGGTTTCAATCCGAAGCGCCTTGCGTCGCATGGCCTGGGCCGCGCCGGCAAGCTCCTCGAAGGTTTCACCCTTGGTGGAGAGGGCGCCCATGAATGCGCCGATCTGGGCGCTGGTGACGCTTCCGGAGAGGATGGCGTCCATCATCGCGGACATCTCCTCCCGGTTCAGGTCTTTGCGGTTGATGATTTTGTTTAAAAGTTGTCTAAACATGATCGCATTTTTCCTGGGGTTCTTTCTTTTGCAGACGGATGAAGTTTCTGAGCAGCCGTTTTCCCACCGGCGTCATGATGGATTCCGGGTGGAACTGAATCCCTTCAGTGGGATGTTGTTTGTGACGGATTCCCATGATCTCCCCGTCATCGGCCTCTGCCGTGACTTCCAGGCAGTCCGGCAGATGATCCCGGGAAACCGCCAGGGAATGGTACCGCATGGCCGAAAAGGGCTTTAAAATAGCGTCAAACACCCCTTTGCCGTCCGCCGTGATCATCGAGGTTTTTCCGTGCATGATTTTTTTGGCCGATACGATTTTTCCGCCAAAGGCCGCAGCAATGGCCTGATGCCCGAGGCAGACCCCGAGGATCGGAAGCCTTCCGGAAAAATGCCTGACCACGGGGATGGAGAGGCCGGCGGATTCCGGGGTGCCCGGTCCAGGAGAGATGACAATGCCGGTCAAGGGATGGGCGGCCAATCCCTCCATCGTGAAGGCGTCGTTTCGAACGACCATCACCTCCTCACCGAGCTGGCGTAAATACTGAACCAGGTTGTAGGTGAACGAGTCATAGTTGTCGATCATGGCGATCATGATCCCCTCCTGTCACTGCTGCCGGTTTAAAAGATGAAGCGCGTTTTCAATGGCCTTGGCCTTATTGACGGTTTCGATCCGCTCCCTTTCAGGGTCCGAGTCGTAGACGATGCCGGCCCCGGCGTTAACCGTCAATTTTCCGTTTTCAATACAGGCGGTGCGGATGGTGATGGCCAGATCCATGTTTCCAGTAAATGAAATATAGCCCACCGCGCCGCCATAGGGGCCGCGGGGTTCGCTTTCCAGCTCGGCGATGATCTCCATGGCCCTGACCTTGGGCGCGCCGGAAAGGGTGCCGGCAGGGAAACTGGCGGCCATCAGGTCCCAGGCGTCGAAATCCGATTTGAGATCGCAGTGGATGTTTGAAACCAGGTGCATCACATGGGAGTAACGCTCGATAACCATCAGGTCGGTCACCTGAACCGTTCCGGTTTCCGCCACCCGGCCCAGGTCGTTTCTGCCTAGGTCCACGAGCATCAGGTGTTCGGCCCGCTCCTTTTCATCCTTTAAAAGTTCATCGGCAAGCGCCCGGTCCTCCTGCTCGGTCTTTCCTCGCGGCCGGGTGCCGGCGATCGGGCGAAGGGTGGCGACCCGGTTTTCCAGGCGAACCATGGTTTCGGGAGAGGACCCCACAAGCCTCGTTTGGTCCAGATGCAGGAAAAAAAGATAGGGAGAAGGGTTGATGTAGCGCTGGGCCCTATACAGCGAGAGAATGTCCTTGGGCGCATCGCTGACAAACCTCTGGGAAATCACGGTTTGAATAGCCTCGCCGGCGGTGATGTATTTTTTGATGGTTTCCACCTTGGACCGGAACTCCGCCTCGCTGCAGGTCGGGGCAAGGGTTATAGGTCCGGCAGATTTTTGGATGGGGTTTCCTAAAAATGGCCGGGATATCTTGCGGCCGAGCGCCTCGATGCGCTGGCAGGCTGCATCATAGGCGGCCTGGGCATTTTTATGATCATTTTTAAACACCAGGATGATGGTCAGCAGGGTGTTTCGAATGTTGTCAAACACCAGCATCTCATCGGGCATCATAAAATGGGCGATGGGCCGGTCATCCGGCAGCCGGTTTGGAATGGCCTCAAAAAAACTGACGGTTTCATAGGTCAGGTACCCGACAAGCCCGCCCCAGAACCTCGGCAGTTCGGGAATCACCGCAGGGCGATACGGGCGCATGAAATCCCTCAGGAAACCCAGGGGCTTTCCATGATGCGGTATGATCTGAAGATCGCCGTCCTTTTGAATCTCGATCCGATGACGGTAAATGCGAACCTGGGTTCTGGCGGAGGTGCTCAAAAAGCTGTACCTTCCCCAGCGCTCTCCGCCCTCCACGCTCTCAAAAAGAAACGCCGGACCCCTGTCCGCATAGACCTTGTGCAGCACCGATACGGGGGTATCCAGGTCCGCCAGGACCTCCCGGCAAAGCGGCACCACGGTGTAGTGTTCAAACAATTGTTTAAACGCCTCGGGATCCGGGAACTGATTCATCAGCATGGGGTTTTCCTTTTTGTATTTAAAAAAAAGCCGTTTGGTTTTCCCTACGGCCTTTTTCAAATAAAAAAGACCGTGGGGTTTGAGGCTGCCCACGGTCTTTTGAGTTGTTTTGATTTGCTTATGGCTATTGATGCCCGCCGGCCGGCCTCAGGATGTGAGCCCGCCGCCACCAGTAAGCCTTTAAAGTTACTTTATCTGTTTTGTTTCGGTTCATCAGCATAACACCTTAAGTTAAAAAAAAGCTATAAGAACGTTGAGCCTTTGTCAAGTGGTTTTTTTTTCTTTAAAAAAACATTGTAACCACGACACGCCCGTGGCATATCAAATGAGCAAAAGGGTATCGGTAAGCGAGGTGGACGCCATGTCAGAAAAAATCCTAAGAACTGAGATACTGGCCACCGGGGATGAGGTCTGCTCGGGTTCGGTGGTCGACAGCAACTCCGCGCAAATCTCCGAGCGCTTAAGCGGTCTGGGAATGGAGGTTTTCAGGCACAGCTGCGTGGGGGATGATGTGAAAGAGCTGGTTTCCGTGCTTTCCGAGATCGGTCATCGGGCGGATATCGCCGTGGTGACCGGCGGAATCGGGCCGACCGTGGATGACTTCACGGCCCAGGCCGCAGCCCAAGCCGCAGGGGTTGACCTTCAGTTTAATCCAACCGCCGCTAAACACATCGAACAATTTTTTGAAAAATTTTCAAAAAAAATGGCCGAATCCGACATCAAGCAGGCCATGCTGCCCCGAGGGGCGATACTGATGCCGAACCCTGTGGGGACCGCGCCGGGGTTTATTTTGGGCATCGGAAAATGCCGTTTTTATTTTCTTCCCGGCGTACCGTTTGAAATGGAACGGATGCTTTTAGAGCGTGTGCTCCCGGACATTGAATCCTTTCGCGGGGATAAAAAGGCATATCATCTGACGAAAATGTTGTCGGTTTTCGGGCTTCCCGAGGCGGTCGTAAACGACCGGCTTTCGGATCTGAGCGCCTCTTATGAGAAAATCAAGCTCGGCATGGTTGCCCGGTTTCCGGTCATCTATGTCAAGCTGACGGCCGATGGCGAAAATCAGGAGGAGCTGGATCAAAGGCTGGCCGCCGCATCCGCCTGGGCAGTGAAGCGGCTTGAAGGGTATGTTTTCTCCCGAGAGGGAAACAGCATGGAGGCGGAGGTGGCGGGCCTGCTGATTCAAAGAAAAGAGACCCTGGCTGTCGCGGAAAGCTGCACCGGCGGATTGATTTCTCATTTGCTGACCAACATACCGGGCAGCTCTGGTTTTCTTCTTTTTTCGGGCGTCACCTATTCCAACCGGGCCAAGATGGACATCCTGGGCGTAAAAGAAGAGACCATCAAGGGCTGCGGCGCCGTGAGCGAGGAGACCGTCTCCGAGATGGCCCAAGGGGTGCGAAGGATTTCCGGGGCGGCCTACGGGCTTGCCGTCAGCGGAATTGCCGGACCTACGGGATCAACCATCGACAAACCCCTGGGAACGGTGTGCATCGGGCTTGCGGCTTCAGACGGGGTGCAAAGCCGCAGGCTTCAATCCCCGTTTCAGGAACGGCTTTCAAACAAGCAGATTTTTGCCATATGCGCCCTTGACATGCTGAGAAAAAAGCTCGATTTCAAGGGATAGGGCAGTTTTAAAAAAATGTTTATCACCTTACACAAACAAGGAGGTTATTCGTGTTAAAAATCGTATCCGGGGATTTACAGAAGATGGATACCGATTGTCTGATCATACCGGTTTGCGAGGACAGGGATCTTTTCGACGATCCTGTGGTTTCCGGTCTGACCGCCGCGGCCAAACAACTCAAGGAGTTCAAGGGCAAAAAGAAGGACTTTCTTTTGCTCTATGGCCCAACCGGCGTTTGTGCAAAACGGGTGATGTTTTTAGGCCTGGGAAAGCTCGAAAAGCTGGACTCCGAAGGGCTTCGGGCAATGGCCGGAAAAGGGATCAGGCAGTGCATCGAAAAACAGGTTCCCGATGCGGTGATCTGCGCGCCCATCGCCGCCACCCTTAATCAGCAGGAGGAGGCTGTTCTTGAAGCCCTGCTGGAAGGCGCCTTTTTAGCCAACCATCTTTTTGACCGGTATAAAAAAGAAAAAAAGGATAAGCCGCTCACGCAGGTTTCGGTTCATACAAAGCCCGATCAGGCAAAGACTTTCGGCCATCTGCCGCTAAGGATTGAGACCGTCTGCGGCGGCACCGTTCTAGCCCGGGAATGGGTGAGCATGCCTTCAAACGACAAGCGTCCGGATCGGTTTTCCCGGTTGATATGCAAGGCCCTTGAAAAGGAAAAGATTAAGATCACGGTTCTGGATGAAAAAAAATTAAGGCAGCATAAAATGGGCGGGATACTGGCCGTGGGCGCCGGCAGTGGTGTTCCTCCCTGCATGCTGATTTTGGATTACCACCCGGCTCCTTCCGCCAAGGCCAAAAAAGACAAACAGACGGTGGTACTGGTGGGCAAGGGGGTGACCTTTGATTCCGGCGGGATCAATTTAAAGCCCTCTACCGGTCTTGAGGATATGAAAACCGACATGTCAGGGGCGGCTGCGGTGGCCGCGACCCTCTGGACCGCGGCCCGGTTAAAGGCCAAGGTCAGGATCGTCGGGGTGATTCCGGTGGTGGAAAACATGCCCTCCGGCGAGGCGTCCCGCCCTGGAGACATCATCACCGCATACTCCGGGAAAACCGTGGAAATCGGCAACACGGATGCAGAAGGGCGCCTGATTCTCATCGACGCCATGGCCTATGCGGTGAAGACCTATCATCCAAATGTCATGATCGACTTGGCCACCCTCACCGGCGCCTGCGTGGTGGCCCTGGGTGAAAAAATCGCCGGGGTTTTTTCGTCGGATCCGGCCTTAAGGGATATGATCGTGGCCGCCGGCGAAAAAACCCACGAGCGGTGCTGGCCCATGCCGATGCCCGAGGATTACAAGGAACTGCTGAAAAGCGATATCGCCGATATCAAGAATGTCAGCAACTCCCGCTGGGGCGGGGCGATCACGGCCGCTTTGTTCCTGTCGGAGTTTGTGGAAAAGACCCGATGGGCGCACATCGATATCGCCGGCCCTGCATCCATCGCCAAGGACGCTCCATACTGCCGTGTCGGCGGAACCGGTTTCGGGGTCCGGCTGTTGGCGGAGGTGTTGAACCGGTTATCCTGAAATTTTTGACCACCTGCTTTGAGAAGGGGCTGCTCCAATCAGAGCTCAGCTTTGGATTTTAGAAATGAACATTGAGTTTAAAACGCTGCTGATCACCGGTGTTGCCGGTTTCATCGGGTTCCATCTGGCCCGTCGTTTACTGGAGCAGGGGTATGTTGTCGTCGGGATTGATAACCTAAACGATTATTACGATGTCGGGCTCAAGCGCGACCGGTTGAAAATCCTGGAGCCGTTTTCCGGTTTTACATTCTTTAAAACCGACCTGTGCGACCGCGATGGGCTGTTTGACATTTTCAAATCCCATCATGTGGATGTCGTGGTCAACCTGGCGGCCCAGGCCGGGGTCCGTTACTCTCTGATTAATCCCCATGCCTATGTGAATGCCAATGTCGCGGGGTTTGTCAACCTGCTGGAGTGCTGCAGGCGGTATTCGCCTAAACATCTGGTGTTTGCTTCCTCCAGTTCGGTTTACGGCGCCAATACCCGGATGCCGTTTTCGGTCCATCAGAACGTGGATCATCCGGTTTCTCTTTACGCCGCCACCAAAAAAGCCGGTGAGCTCATGGCCCATGCCTACAGCCATCTTTACGGGCTTCCCTGCACCGGGCTGAGGTTTTTCACCGTGTATGGGCCCTGGGGCAGGCCGGACATGGCCTTGTTTTTGTTTACCCGCGCTATCTTAAACAACGAACCGATTCGGGTGTTCAATCAGGGAATGATGAGGCGGGATTTCACCTATATTGACGACATCGTTGAAGGCGTGGTCCGTATCCTGGGGCTTTTGCCCGAACCTGAGCCGAAATGGTCCGGCGACTGTCCTGATCCGGGAACCTCCTATGCTCCCTACCGGCTTTACAATATCGGGAATAACAGGCCCGTGGCCCTGACCCGGTTTATCGAGCTGATCGAAGGGGCGTTGGGAAAGAAGGCGGATAAGGTTTTGCTGCCGCTCCAGGCCGGGGATGTCCCGGAAACCTACGCCGATATCGATGACCTGTTCCGGGCCGTGGGGTTTAGACCCCAGACCCCTATTGAGACAGGGATTGAACGGTTTATGAAATGGTATAAATCCTATTACCGGGTGTAGCCGGCGGCTTCCTCCTTCCGTTTAAAGGGGTCGTTTTTTATGAACATGCAAAAGGTATTGCTCATCACCGGCGCGGCGATTTTGATTCTCGGCCTTTGCTGGCCATGGCTGTCAAGGCTTCCCCTCGGCCGGCTTCCCGGCGATATCCTTATCAGCAGGCCCGGGTTTAAGTTTTATTGCCCCATCACGAGCATGCTGATCATCAGCCTGTTGATTTCAATCATTCTATGGGTTCTGCGCAGGTAACCCTCGTAGGCTGCCGGTTTCAGGCTGAGGGTTTATTTTGATCTGAACGGGTTTTTGGTTTTTTGCCAAGGCTGCTCTTTGACGGCGCGATCCTTGTGATTTTTAGGGCGGGGTCCGGATCCCGGTCCTCCCTGCCGTCGAGGTAGCATTTTTTGGCGTACCAGTCGATCTGACGGCATATCCCGCGAATCATGCTCACCTCCCGTGCGCGAAGCGGCATTTGCGAGAAAAACCGCCTCAGCTTGTTCATCCAGTAATCCGGGTTGTCGGGAAGAAGGTAGTTGATGCGGATCAGCACATCCTTGAGCTGCGCATACATTCCCTCTAGTTCAAAACGGCTCGCCAGCCGCGGGACAAACTGTTTTTGGGGTTGCTGGCTCGCCTGAAAAAGTTCATAGCAGATAATCATGACGGCCTGGGCCAGATTGATGGAAGAGAAGGCCGCCGTGGGAATGCCCACCAGCATATGGCAGAGGCGGATATCCTCATTTTCAAGCCCCCGGTCTTCCGGTCCGAAGAGAATGGCGATGCGGTTGTTTTTGGATATCCCAATCAGGTGCTTCGCCATTTCCGCAGGGGTGCAGAAGCCCTGCCGCTGTGAGCCTGTTCGGGCGGTGGTCCCCACCACATAGGTTTCTTCTGCGAGGGCGGATTTCAGATCATCATAGCGCACCATTCCCTTTATTATGTCCGCTGCCGCGTGGGTGGCCAACCTCAGCATTCTTTCCGGATCATCATTTTCAGGCGACACCACCACAAGCCGATGAATCCCCATGTTTTTCGCCGCCCTGGCCGCCGACCCGATATTTTCCGGATACCTGGGACGGTGAAGCACGATGGAGATGCGGTCTAAATCGATTTTTTCAGGCATGGCGCTTCCTCAGGTTCTATAGCCGGCTTGAACATTGCGCGATTTTAATTGCATTCTAAAAAAGGTCTTGTGGGTTATATCCTTCAGGGGGCCTGGAATCAAGATGGCGATCGAGGTTCAACGTTGCACCGATTATCGAGGGGAGCATACGCTCAACCGGTCTCGGTTGGGCGATCGGTGGATTGTGGTTGCCGAGGTTGTTGCGACCTTGATCTCTTGGCGCCGGAGGTGTTTCAGGGTGCGCGTCCTACGACTACGACGGCGCGGTCTATCTCCTCATCCACGACCGGGACGCCTGGGAGCGGTGGAAATAATCCTTTCTTTTAAAAAATCGCAAAATGCCCTGCAAAGCGGCGATGCGGCCCGGTCTTTATGGAGGGTCAGGTAAAAATACCGCTTTAAATCCATTTTTTCGATGGTCAGGGCTTTTAGGGTTCCGGATTTTAATTCATCCTCCACCGCGATGGGAGAAAGGATGGATACCCCGACATGGTTTTTGATCCCTTGAATGACCGCTGCGGTGCTTCCCATTTCAGCCACCACACGAAGGTTTTTGATGTCAAAGCCTATGCGGGCAAGGCTGTGCTGAACCGAGGTCAGGGTGCCCGAACCGGGTTCCCGGACAATAAACGGTTCCGAGGAAAGCATCTCCAGGCTGATCTGTTTTCTGCCTGCCCATTTATGGTCCGAGGGGATGATCAAACGCAGGTTGTCCTCAATGAGCCTTTCTTGAATAAGTCTTTTGTCAGGGGTTTTGGCGCCCACCACCCCGAGTTCCAGCTTATAGTTTAACAGGTCATCGACAACCCGTTCGGTATCGCCGACGATCAGGGAGACATGGACATCCTTAAATTGTTTAATAAAGCTTCCAATCACCGAAGGGAGCAGGTAACAGCCGGGAATGGTGCTGCCGCCGATGGTGATGCGCCCGCTTATTTTGCCCAGAAACTCTCTGATCGCGGTTTCGGTTTCGTCAAAGAGCGTCAGAAGCCGTTCCGCGTAGGCGTATAGACGTTCTCCAGCCTTGGTGGGCAGAGCCTGTCTTCCAAGCCGATCGATGAGCTGGCAGTCAAAGTAGTCCTCCAGCTCCCGAATATGGCTGCTGACGGTGGGCTGGGTCAGATGGATTGCATTGGCGGCTTTTGAAAAGCCCTTCTGATCAACCACCGTTTTAAAAACCTTGAGCTGCCATAAATCCATGTGTCTTCCCTTGTTTCATTCCCTGCGTGGCCGCCGCAGAGGCTCCGCGGGGGTGTTGCCATACGGTCATAAAGATAAACAGCGCATTTATAGAGCATAAACGTTAATCTTGCAAGAGTATAAGTTCGGCTGCGGATAAGGTGATCGGGTAAATAATAAAAACGACAAAAAGGTATTTTCTATCCACACCATATGTCGTATAAAATTTTTTAGTAAGGGTGGATCGATGAATTCGGCAGGAGGGATGCTTATGGAGATCGATTCCCGTTTTGTGGGAACCCGGTTGAAGACCTTTCACAAGCAGGTTCATTGGCGGGACACCATGAATTATGCAGCCGCCGTGGGGGACGACAACCCGCTTTATTTTGATGACCAGCAAAAGGGCGGGGTCATCGCCCATCCGTTATACAGCGTGGCTGTGACCTGGCCGGTGGTGGAAAGGATTGGGGATTACCTTGACGCGCAGGACTTTCCAAGGCAGGTTCTGACAGGCCTGGTGCATTATACAGAGCATCTTAAATTCCATCGGCCGGTCATTCCAGGGGACCGGCTGGCTGTTGACGGAAGGGTGGCGGCGATCCTGCCGCATCGGGCAGGCACCCATATCGTGATTCGGTTGGATGTCAGTGATGATAAAGGGAATCCGGTGTTTACCGAGCACATCGG
>DYLE01000089.1 GCA_020722245.1 Desulfonema limicola | reverse complement strand
CATGCCGAACCCTGCGATCCGGGACAGCTCATAAAACTCGGTGCCCGGATCGATGAGGATCTGAATCAGCTCCCGCACCGGCCGTTTTCCCTGCTTGCGCAGCCGCTCCACGGCCTTTTCGCCGCCGGGCCACATGGCCTCATGCACCCGCTCGTCCAGCTTCTTCTCTTCGTTCTCCCAGAATACCCGGTTGGGATTGCTGCTGCTATCCATCATGCTTCCTTTGGTCTTTTTTTAAGGCCGAATCACAATCAACCCTTAGGCCTCTAACTCTTGCTATTTGCCCTTGTAAACCGGCTTTCTTTTTTCCCTAAACGCGGCCAGCCCCTCCAGCCGGTCCTGGGTGGGAATGGTGATCCAGTAGGCATTGGATTCAATGGTCAGCCCGGTGCGCAGGTCGGTTTCCAGGCCGGCGTCAATGGCGTATTTCGCCTGCTCAATGGCGATGGGCCCCCCTTCGCAGATCTGAGCTGCCATTTTCTGGGACTCCGCCATCAAAAGCCCCGGTTCGCAGATCCGGTTGACCAGGTTGATCTCCAGCGCCTCCTTGGCATCCACCCGGCGGCCGGTGAAAATCAGCTCCTTTGCCCGGCCCCGGCCGATCAGCCTCGGCAACCGCTGGGTTCCACCCGCGCCCGGAATGATCGCGAGCCGCGTCTCCGTAAGCCCCATGGTCGCATTCATGGATGCGATCCGGATATCGCAGGCCAGCGCCAGTTCGGTTCCGCCGCCCAGGGCCACGCCGTTCACCGCGGCGATCACCGGCTTGTTGAGGGACTCGATGTCGGTAAACAGCGTCCGGATCGTATAAATAAACCGCCTGACCTCCAGCTCGCTTAGGGTAATCCGTTCCTTTAAATCCGCGCCCGCGCAGAACGCCTTTTCACCGGCTCCGGTGATGATGACCACCCGCACCTCCGGATTGAAGCGGACATCCGCCACCGCCCTTTCCAGGGCATGCAGCAGCGCAAAGTTGATGGAGTTCATCACCTCGGGCCGATTCAAGGTGAACACAGCGATCTGATCCTTGATATCCACCGTTAAGACGTTTTCCGTCATCCTTCTCCTCCGTTTTGACTTGAGGTCAACCCTTGATGAATTTGTAAAAAGCGATTTATCCCGCTATGCGGTATTTTTACAGTAAGTAACTTATGGATCTTTTTAAAATATTTTTACCACAGAGCGCATAAAGAAAATAAATAAAATTTTTTCTGCGTACTCGGTGATCTCTGTGGTTAAATCCTTCATTTTCCGAATTTGAAAAACCTAAGTTCCCTGGAAGTCCAATATCTGCGTTGCGCTGCATTTCTCGGGATTTATGACGCCTTAATCTTGAACTTTTTAATTTGCCAGCCAGTTTTGATTTTTTGCGGTTCCATCAATCCTTACGGGAACCGTGAAAAAAAGCCTTTGTTTAGCATCCGATAAACCGGGAGATCACAATCCGCTGAACCTCGGAGGTCCCTTCGCCGATGTCCAAAAGCTTCTGGTCCCGGAAAAACCGCTCTATCTGGTAATCCTTCATCAGGCCGTAGCCCCCGTGGATCTGAACCGCATTGTTGGCGACGCGGCCCATGAGTTCCGAACAATACACCTTGGCCATGGCCGCTTCCTTCTGGAAGGGGCGTTTATGGTCCCTCAGCCAGCAGGCCTTGTACAGCAGGTTGCGCGCACACTCCAGCTCTATGGCGGCATCCGCCAGTTTAAAGGCGACCGCCTGGTATTTGCAGATGGGTTTGCCGAACTGCTCGCGCTGCTGGGCGTATTTCAGCGCGCCTTCAAACGCCCCCTGGGCGCCGCCGAGACCCATGGCGGCGATGGAGAGCCGGCCGCCGTCCAGGGTGGACAGCATCTGGTGGAACCCGCCCCCCTGCTCCCCCAGGATGTTTTCCTGGGGCACGCGGACATCATCGAAATAGAGCTCCGCGGTATTGGAGGCCCGCCACATCATTTTCCGATGCATGGCCTCGGCCTTGAATCCCCGGGTCCCGTGTTCGACCAGAAAGCAGGTGTACTCGGGCCTGCCGTCCGGCCTTCTGCCGGTCACGCTCTGGACCGTAACCCCCAAAGACAGTTCACAGGCCGCGTTGGTGATAAATATCTTGGAGCCGTTGATGACCCACTCGTTTCCGTCCTTGACCGCGGTGGTTTTGGTGCCTCCGGCGTCCGACCCGGCGGTGGGCTCGGTCAGGCCGAATCCCCACAGCCCCTCGCCGGTGCACAGCTTGGGCAGGTATTTCTTTTTCTGCGCCTCGGTCCCGAAATAATAGATCGGTCCGATCCCCAGGGAGTTTGCGGCGGCGATGGTGGCGGCCTGGGAGCCGTCCACCCGGGCGATCTCCTCCACCGCGATGATATAGGAGATGTAGTCCAACTCCTGCCCCCCGTAGTTTTCGGACACAAACATCCCGAAAAGCCCGATTTCGCCCATCTTTTTGGTCAGCTCAACGGAAAACCGCTCGGCCTCGTCAAGCTCCGCGGCCACCGGCGCGATCTCGCTTTCCGCAAATTTCCGGACCTCTTTTCGAATCATCTCCTGCTGCTTGGTCAGATCAAAATCCACTCAGTCCTCCTTGTTCCACGGCAACCTATTGCCCCTTCGGAAAGGGTTGATGTTTAAAAAATTCGCCTTATTTACATAATCTGATTATAATTTTGAATCTGATTATGTAATCATCCATATTAAACATTTTTTAAATTGTAAAGGGTTTTCCGGAAAACAGACGGCAACATCGCGCACACATTTGAACCCATCAATAATGGGCGTCCGCATACGCCACCCATCCGCCGGCCGCCACCAGTTCCCGATCAAAGCGTGAAATCACAAAGGGGAACACCGCCTCTCTTCCATCCGCCCGGAACCTGAAGTGCATCGTATTCAGATCCGTTTCAAGGGTGGTCGGTTTTGTGGAAAATTCGAAAAACAGGCGATCGATATCGGTTTTCGGCAGTTCCACCGCCATCATGCCGCAGTTGAACATGTTCTGTCGAAAAATCCGCGCAAAGCTTTCCGCGATCACCAGGTGAATGCCGTTGACCTCCAGCGCCCAGGGGGCGTGCTCCCGGGAAGAGCCGCACCCGAAATTGGAGCGGGTCACAATCACGCTCTTTCCGTCAATATCCCTGCGGGGATCAAACCCCGAAAGCTTGAGGTCCTCCAGCAGATAGGGCTTTAAGGCCTGCTTTTGAATTTCGGTCAGATAGCCGGCCGGTATGATCTCATCCGTGTTGATATCTGAGCGATCCAGAAAAAGAACCTTTCCGTCAAAATTTTTCATGCCGGACATCTTATCCCTTATACAGTATCGAGTTGGTGATACGGCCGGCGATCGCCGTCGCCGCCGCGGTCGCCGGGCTCATCAGGTGCACCATGCCCCCTTTTCCCATGCGGCCGTAAAAATTCCTGTTGGTGGTCGAGGCGCAGACCTCCCCCTCGGCGAGCACGCCGTTGCTCATGCCCAGGCAGGCGCCGCAGGTGGGGTTGGTGACGCAGAACCCCGCCTCCATAAAAACCTGAAGAAGCCCCTCGGCAAGCGCCTGGCTGAAAACCTTCGGGGTCGCCGGGGAGACGATGCCGCGCACATTTTTACTGATTCGATGCCCCTTCAGGACAGCGGCGGCCACGCGAAGGTCCTCGATCCGGCCGTTGGTGCAGGATCCGATATACACCTGATCCACCGGGGTCCCGGCCATCTCCCGAACCGGCCGGACGTTGTCCGGCTTGTATCCATAGGTGATCTGGGGTTCCAGGTCCGTGACCTCCATGCTGAGGGTTTCCTCATACTCCGCGTCAGGGTCCGGAAGGTAGGCGGAAAAGGCCGCCAAGGCCTGCTCCCGGGATGTGTAGTCATCCTTGATAAACGGCCAGAGGTAATCCACCGTGGTCCTATCCGGAGCACAGATCCCGCTGGTGGCGCCCGCCTCCACGGCCATGTTGCAGAGGGTCATTCGGGCCTCCATGCTCATGGCGTCCACCACCGGACCCTCAAACGCGATCACCCGGTTGGTGGCGCCGTTGACCCCGATCCTTCCGAGAATGGAAAGAATGACATCCTTGGCATAAACCCCTGAGGCCAGCTCACCGCTGATGCGAATCCGCATGCTCTTGGGATACTTGAACGCGCAAACCCCTTTCAGGATGCCCACCTCCAGATCGGTGGTGCCGACCCCAGCAGCAAAGGCGCCAAAGGCGCCGTGGGTGCAGGTATGGGAATCCCCCATGATGATCACATACCCCGGCCTGACAAACCCCTTTTCCGGAAAAAGGGCGTGGCAGACCCCGTTTGCGCCGATATCAAAAAAATCGGAAATCCCGTGGCGCCTGGCCCAGTCCCTGAGGATCTTGCCCTGCAAGGCGGTCTTGCTGTCCTTGGCGGGGCTCACATGATCAATGACGGCCTTGATCCGGCCCGGATCAAACACCCGGTCCAAGCCCCGGCTGACCAGATCGTTGATCGCCACCGGGGTGGTGATCTCATGGCAGAACACCGCATCCAGACGAAGCACGCAAATATCCTCAAACGGGTTGTCGATCTGGTGCGCATCGAAAATTTTTTCAACGGCGGTTTTTCCCATTCACCTCTTCCTCTCATACATCGGAGGGCGGCCGAAAACCGCCGCCATCCGGCTTCTTTGCTCATCAGATTTCACGAAAAAATCACATGAGGGTCTGATAGGACGCCTCGTGAACCTGCATCAGATAATCACTGAACAGCCATCCGATAATCGCCAGGCATTCCATATCTAAATAGACCGAGGCCCGGCGTTCAAACAGAACCCGGCACTGGGCGGGGAATTCCTCATCCGCATCGTTAAACAGCATGAAAAGCGGCACCCGGGGCAAGGCCTCCACCCGCATGGCAAGGTCATAGGTCAAGGGATCGCTTAAAGAACAGCCGCCGAGGCTTTCGCAGGCAAGCCGCAGGGCATCGATACGGCCGGAGAAATTCCTGGCGATGGGTTTTTCGGTGTTGTTTACAAAACCGCCCACAAACGGCGCCGCGTCCTTAAAATCCTTGTAGGACACCCATTCCGTGCCGTTTCCCGGGGAAGACGGCGGGCACAGGATCAGGTAGTTACAGAGCACCACGTTCACCGCATGCACCGGCCGGCCGCCGTGTTCATCCGATATGCCGTCTGAAGTGACCCAAAACCGCTTTCCCAGAAAGGGGATCATCACCCCTGCGCCTGAAAGGCTTGCGCCCAGAATCCCGGCGCATTGATTTAAATCAAGAAGGGCGACCTGGGAAAGATAATCCCTGTAAATCTTTTCAAAAACCGGCGACTTTTCCATCAGTTTGACGTCCGGCGCAACCCCGGCATGCATCTATTTCGATTTTACAACCAGCACGTGGGTATGGTCCAGAGACCGGATCAGCTTGATGCTGATATCCCCCAGGACAAACTCTTCGGCTTTCGACATCTTCTTTCGACCGAGGACGATCATATCATAGTTTCCCTTCTTGCAGAAATCAATGATCCCTTCGGTCACCGATGCATAGGGATCGGTCAAAAACGCCAGGTCAATATGCGCCGGATTAAACCCCGCTTCCTTGACCATCCTTTCCTTGGCGGTTTGCAGAATGAATTTAAGCCGCTCGGGCTGACTCTCCATGAACTTTTTGCCCATCAGCTCCTCGCCGGAGGTGGGTTTGCGGAACACGTGAACCAGGGTGACATGAAAGTCCTCCGGGCAGAGCGACATCCTGACCAGAAAATCAACCACCGACTTGGAACTGACCGAATCGTTTAACGGAACAAGTATGGAAATGGCCAAATCCTCACCCTTTCCTTTTAGTTGAGTATAACCCTCTCCAGATCCTCGATAATCTCGTCGATCCGCTCGTAATAGACATCGGCCGCCTTTGAAAAGTGCATCAGGATATTGTTGAGCGAATCCGGAATATACGGATACAGCTTCTGGAGGTTTAAAAACCGGGATTTATCAAGAATCGAAAAATCATCGCCATCGATCCGCCGGCTCAGATCCCCGTATTGGCCGGCATCGCTTGTGATCATGTAAAAATCGTGAAACCCTTTTCCCACCGCATACAACAAAATATTGCCCAGTCCGAACAGATCCAGGCTGAACGGGTTTTCCGGGGCATGATAGTCATAATCAAAATCAATCCAGACATAGTTGCCGGTGGCGCCGTCTACGATAATGTGATCATTTCGAATGTCCCCATGCCGGAAGCCGCTTCGATGCAGCAGCCGAATGGCTTCGAACGAACCCCGCAATCGCTTGAGTATGCCCGGAAGCAACCGATCGGAGTAAGTGCGGTGATCCATATCCAGCGCATGGAGGGTTACAAAAAAATTGGATCCGCGCACGATATCCAGCACCCGGACATTATTCCCCTTTTCATCCCTGTAGGACTGCCCCTGCATGAAACAGGGATTCCCCTTCATCCGCTCCAGGATGGCGGCCTCCTTGTCCGGGTCCCGGTAGCACCTGATCTTAACCCCGCCCAGGGTGGTCTCAAAGGTCTCAAAATAGGCCAGTTTGATGATCTTGCGCTCGCCCGTGGCCGTGTCCACAGCCCTTTTGACCCAGAATTTGGGGTCCTCGATGCCGAACCGGCGTTCCCGTTCATGCCCGGTGATTCTAAACACCCTGCCGCCGATCTCAATCTCATCCCCGCAATCAATGGAAAAAAAATCGGTGGTATCTGAAACCGGCCGCTTCATCACGCCTTATCCCTGGAACATCCGGGGCGGAAGGCTGTCGATCGCCATTCTGATCTGATCAACGAAATTCTTCAGGCCGTTGTTTTCGATCACCACGCCCAGCTGGTTTGCCAGCACGCACAGGGAATCCGCATCCTCCTCGTGAAACTGGATCGGCTGATCATGATAAATCCGTATGATCCCGATGGGCCGTCCCCGGTACATGATGGGAACCGACATCAAAGAAACGATCCCCTCTGCGGCGGCCGCTTCAGGATACAGGATCCGGCTGTCATGCTGTACATCCGAAACGACCTCCACCTTACCGCTCTTGATGGAGCAGTATTCACGATCCGCAAAAAGCGGCCCTTTGTTTAAATACTCTTCGCTGATGCCGTAGCTGCTCACGCGAAACAACTGATCCTCGATCTCGTCCAGCAGCATGATGCTGGCGCCTTTCACCCTGAACGTCCGGCACACCCCTTCCACCAGGTGGTTGACCAGAAGGTTGAAGTTATCGTAGGTGGAAATCGCGTTGCTGATGGCCTTGAACTGTTTTAAATAAAATTTTCGCTCCGGCTCCTGGCTCATGTTTTCACCCCCTTTCGGTTGTGGTAAAACCCCTGTGATGAACGAATTCATCCCCTAAACCCCGATGGACCATTTTCCTTTCAGGGTCGGCTTTTTTAAGGATTCGGATAGCAGCTTCAGAAACCGGGCCCGGGGAATCTCCCGCGCGCCCATGCGCATCAGATGGGCGGTGGTGACCTGGCAGTCGATCATGTCAAACCCATGCCCTTTTAAAAAATCACAAAGCGCCGCCAGGGCCACCTTTGAGGCGTTGCTGACCCGGGTGAACATGGACTCCCCGAAAAAACATCCGCCCAGGGAAAGGCCATACACCCCGCCGGCCAGCTCGCCCTTGTACCAGGACTCTAGGGAATGGGCGTAACCGGCCTCAAACAGCCCGCAGTAGGCGTCGATCATTTCATCCACGATCCAGGTTTCCTGGTTCTTTTCGAGCCGGACCCGAGCGCAGGAGGTGATGACCTGATCAAACGCCGTATCGCTGGTTACCTTAAAAACGCCCTGGCTGATGGTCCGCTTTAACCGGGCGGAAATCTTGATTTCCGAAGGAAACAGCACCAGACGGGGATCCGGGGACCACCACAGGATCGGTTCCCCTTCCGAAAACCAGGGGAAAATCCCCATGCGGTAAGCCAGAAGCAGCCGTTTTTCGCTGAGATCCCCGCCGATGGCCAGCAGCCCCTCCGGCTCCGCAAAGCTGGGGGGCGGGAATGAAATCCTCTCAGACAGGCGAAAAATCGGCATACCACATCACGGGGTTATTCATAGACGAACATCAGGGCGTTGTTCTCGACCGTGACATGCACCTTTCCGCCATTCATCAGCCGCCCGAAAAGGATCTGATCGGTGAGGACGTCCTTGATTTCGACCTGAATTAACCGGTCAAGCGGTCTTGCGCCGAAATGGGGGTCATACCCCTTTTGGGCCAGCCACTGTTTGGCCGAATCGGAGAGGCTGATGGAAGCCCTTTTGACGGCAAGCTGGGGTCGAAGCTCATCGATGAACTTGTCCACAATCCTTTCCATGATCTCCGGGGTTAAGGACTGGAAGGTGATGATATCATCCAGGCGGTTTCTGAACTCCGGGCTGAAAAACTGCTCAATCGCCTTCCGGCCCTTGCTGGCCGTGTCCTTCTGCATATCTCCGCCGAACCCGATGGTGCTGCTCGCCATCTCCCGCGCGCCCGCATTGGATGTCATGATCAGGATGACGTTTCGAAAATCCGCGGTCTTGCCGTTGTTGTCGGTCAAGGCCGCATGATCCATGACCTGCAGCAAAATGCTGTAGAGGTCCGTATGGGCCTTTTCGATCTCATCCAGCAGCAGCACGCTGTAAGGGTTCTTCTTGATCTGGTCGGTCAGCAGCCCCCCCTGGTCGAAACCGATATACCCGGGCGGCGCGCCGATCAGGCGGGCCACCGCGTGCTTTTCCATGTATTCGCTCATGTCGTATCTTAAAAACTGCACCCCGAGTATCCGCGCCATCTGCCGCGCGACCTCGGTTTTCCCGACACCGGTGGGGCCGGTGAACAGGAAGGACCCGATGGGCCGCTCCGGCGCGCATAAACCGGCCCGCGACCGTTTGATGGCCTTTACCAGGGATAAAATCGCACTATCCTGGCCGAATATTTTTTCCTTTAACCGGGCCTCAAGCTGTTCCAGGTTGGATCGATCCGAGGCGGACACGCGATGAACGGGAACCCGGGCGATCTTTGAGACCACCTTCTCGATATCCGCCGGTTGCACCCGTTTTCTGCGTCGGGAGCCGGAAAGCCTCAAAAGAACCCCCGCCTCGTCGATGACATCAATGGCCTTGTCCGGAAGGTAGCGCTCGTTGATGAGCCTGGCGGAGAGCTCGCAGGCGGCTTTCAGCGCCCTGTCCGTGTACTCGACCTTGTGGTGTTTTTCGTAGTAGACCTTCAGGCCCTTTAGGATTTGAACGGTGTCTGAAATCGAGGGCTCCGTGATTTCGATTTTCTCAAACCGGCGTGAAAACGCCCGGTCCTTTTCAAAAAAATTCTTATACTCCTCATAGGTGGTGGATCCGATGCACCGCAATTCCCCGGTCATCAGGAAAGGCTTGAGGATGTTGGAGGCGTCCATGGCGCCGCTGCTGGTGGCGCCGGCGCCCACGATGGTATGGATCTCATCGATGAACAAAATGGCGTTGCTCTGCTTCTGCAGGGCATTAATCACCGCCTTTAACCGCTGTTCAAAATCCCCGCGGTACTTGGTGCCGGCCAGCAACGCGCCCAGATCCAAAGAGTAGAGCTTCGCCTGTTGAAGCAGTTCGGGCATCTCCCCCTTGGCGATTTTCTGGGCAAGGCCTTCGGCCATGGCGGTTTTTCCCACCCCCGG
>DYLE01000088.1 GCA_020722245.1 Desulfonema limicola | reverse complement strand
CAGCCGGTGGCCGATGCCGCCGTTGTAACGGCTGTTGAAGAAAAGGTAGTTTTCGGCGCCGGCCAAAGGCAGGATGCCCAGCTGGGAGAGCCGCGAATCCGGATCGATCACCAGAAAACGGTCCTGCTCAATCCCCGCGGTCTCGTCTTCAATGGCCGCCAGCACGGAGAACCAGGAGGAAAACCGAGTCATCAGGTCCCCCCGGCGGGGATAAGAAAGCTCCCGGATCCTTAGGTTTTTAAATCCC
Organism: Desulfonema limicola; assembly: GCA_020722245.1. Taxonomy (GTDB): domain Bacteria; phylum Desulfobacterota; class Desulfobacteria; order Desulfobacterales; family Desulfosalsimonadaceae; genus DYLE01. The sequence continues at coordinate 9,370 of DYLE01000088.1, read as the reverse complement.
GAAAATATCCCTGCAAGCTTGGCGCCGCCGAGCAGCACCATCTCGGCATTCGGAAAGGCTTCGGCGAACCGCTGCATGAGCACGCTGGTGATGGCGACATCCGCGCCGAAGGTGATCCTGGAAAGGAGGATGATTTTTTCAGGTGGTTTGATCTCCTCCCGGATGAAAAAATTTTTGCGCAGCCCGGCGGCCCGGCCCAGCAGGCTTTCGGGGGAGACAAAACCAAACCGGGTGAGTCTTTCGTCCAACGGCCTGCCTGCTGGAATCTTTCGGCAGTAGGAGATGATCTGGCACATGACCCGGTCGTAGATCTCCATCTGCATGTCCTCAAATTCGTCGCACAGCCCCTCCACCACGATGTCAAAGAGGGCCGAAGACGCCTGGGCGTTTAGGCCGCTGTCCGGGTCATAGGCGGTGGCCATTTCGCAAAGCAGGCCGATGTAGGAATCCTCATACCGGTCGCAGTAGAGGCATGAATCCATAAAGGAAAGGGCGATCTGCCGGGAAAGGTGCGCGATCGCCTCCGGATCGGGGGTGTTTTTTTTCAAAGCCTGCCATCTGGCCGAATAGGAGTGATGGATCATTTTTTGTATTTCTCCAAAAGCGCCATCGCCTGGTCAAACACCTCTTCAGGGGTGATGGTTTTCATGCACTCATGGTTTTTCGGACAGGTTTCAAGATGGCAGGGGGAGCAGTCCAGCTCCTTGCGGATCACCACGGTTTTTTCCAGGTGATCGTTGGTATAGGCCGGGTCCGTCGGCCCCATGATCACCACCACCGGCACCCCGAACGCCACCGCATAATGCCTGGGTCCGGTGTCGTTGGTGATCAAGAGGTCGCAGCGTTGAATCATGGGTTTGAGCCGGGACAGGGTGATTCCATCGTTAAAGGTGTTGATGATGTCCGCCCTGGATCGGTTTTGAATCTCCGCGGCGATTTCGCCCTCGCCCGGTCCTGCAAATATCAGGATCCGACAGTTTAATCGGTTTTGAAGCATCTCCGCCAGCCTGGCAAAGTATTCGGGCATCCAGCATTTTGAGGAACCGAACCGGGCGCCGGGGTTAAGGCCGATGACCATCTCATGACCGGCGATGCCGTAGGTTTTAAGCTTTTCTTCCGCAAAGGCCATCTCCGGCCGGGTGATGAAAAGCTCGGGACGGATTGAATCCGGCATTTTCAGACCAAACCATTTCGCCAGGTTCAGGTAATGGGTCGTGGTGGAAACCGGCGGAGTTCCCTTGATCGCCTTGGGGTGAATCGGGCCGTCTGTAAAAAAAAAACCTCTCCCCTTTTGTTTATAGCTGTAGATCCGTTTAACCCCGCCGAGATAGGCGGTCAGCAGGGAATTAAAGGAGCGGGGCAGGATAAAGGCGGTTTTCGGGCGAACCCTTCGGATTTCTTTTGAAATTGCCATCAGCCCCGCCAGGGTCTTGTCGTTTCCCGAGATAATCCCGTCAAACCAGGGGCTGCCGTTGAGGATGCCGCTGACATAATCCCGAATACAGCAGTAAATGCCGGCGTGGGGGAAATTTTCCCGAATACAGCGGTAAAACGGCACCGCCATGACCACGTCCCCCACCCAGTTGGGGGCGCGAATCAGGATGTTTTCGGATGTCTTCAGGTCCAGCTCAGGCATGGGTGTTAATTGACGACCCTTTGTAGAAAATAACTGATCGGTTTTTCATATATTTTTACCACAGAGAGAGAAGGCTGAAGGTAGAAGACTGAAGTCTGAAGGTGAAAGGCCGACGCCTTTCTCTTTGTGCTTTGGGCTTCCATGGTTGATTTGTTCATTTCTCAAACCGGGAAAATATAAGCTTCTTGGAAGTTCAATTTTTTTATTTTGCCATTTAAAAACGATTTTTTAGGGTTGCATTATTGTTTAAAACTCAAATCTTTTAAACGATCAAGGGCTCAAGGTAAAAAATACTGTTTTTTTCTGATTCTATGTAGGCTAACATAATTCGCGTAAAAGGAAAACAGGTAAAAAAAGGGTGATGCATGCGAAACAGCCGTATCGGTGAAAAAAAATGGATAAACCGGCCCGTGAAATAAAACCGCGTTCCAAGGGGCCTGACTTTGTGGGGGTGGGTGTTCAGAAAAGCGGCACCTCATGGCTGGCCGATGTCCTGATGCAGCATCCCGATGTTTGGATCCCGAAAAAAGAAATCAATTTTTTTGTTCGCAATTATCGCAAGGGCTACCGGTGGTACGAAAACTGGTTTAAGGACAGCAATGGAAAGGTATGCGGCGAGTTTACGCCCGTCTACATCAATTCCCCCAGGCCGGACCCGGCGCACCGGGAATTCTACCCTAAATTTAATCCCCGGCGCGCTGTCTTTTTCTGGCTTCGGGAGACCGCGGCCAGGGATGCGCTGAAAAAACACTATCCGGATGCCAGAATATTTGCGATTTTTCGCAACCCCATTGACCGGGCCTGGTCCGCCTACTGGTTCTGGCGGTCGCGCAAGGAGCGGCTCGGCAAAAAGGTGATCCCCTTTGAACAAATGTGGAAAGAGGACGGCCGCTGGATCCGCACCACAGGCTTATATGCCGAACACCTTTCTTACTGGAGAAAGGCCTTTCCCGACTTCCTGGTGTTGTTCTATGATGATATTCGGACTGAACCGGTCGCTCTGGCGCAATCCGTATACCGGTTCATCGGCGCTGATAACCGCTTTGTTCCCAGGACCAGCACCTGGGTCAACAAAGGAAAATACAACCCCATGACCATAGAGACCCGCAAAATGCTGGCCGATTATTATAAAAATGAGATCGTGGCCTTTTCAGAAATGACGGGCCGCGATCTCTCCTCCTGGCTGGAAATCAAACCGTCAAATGAAGAGTCGAAGCTTTAGGCCATTTTTTTAGAGAGAAGCCTGCCCTGCGGATGAAAACACTTCATATCAATACGGAAAGAACCTGGCGCGGCGGAGAGCAGCAGACCTTGAACCTGCTTTCAGGGCTTTGTGAAAGAAACATCCCCGCGCACCTGGTCTGCCAGCCCGAATCCCCCATGGAAAAAAACGCGAAAAAAGCCGGCATAACGGTTTTTCCGGTGGCCATGCGCGGGGAGGCCGATCCTGTCGCCGCCTTTAAGATCAGGAAGATACTGGGCGGCCGGGATTACGACATCCTGCATGCCCACACCTCCCACGGCCACACCCTGGGTTTTCTGGCCGCCATGGGTAAAAAGGCCCGCGTGCTGGTGACCCGGCGGGTGGATTTTTCAATTTTCCGCAACAGCTTCCTGCACCTAAACGGCATTAAATACCGGTATATGGCCGATTATTACATCGCCATCTCCCACAAGATCAAACGCGTGATGGTGGCGGACGGGGTTCCGGGCCGGCGTATCTTTGTGGTTCACAGCGGGGTTGACATCAAACGCTTTGCAGGAGCGAAAAAGCAGCCGCTTATGGATGAATTCAAAATCCAGGCGGGCCAGCCGGTGGTCGTCAACGTGGCGCATCTGGCGCCGCACAAGGGGCAGGAATATCTGGTCAAGGCGATTCCTCGGGTGCTTGAAGAAATCCCATCGGCCCGGTTTTTTATCGTGGGCGGGGGTGAACTGATGAGCGATCTGCGATCCCTTGCCGCCACGCTGGGAATAAAAGATCAGCTTGTTTTTACCGGGTTTCGCCAGGATGTGGGGGATTTTTATGCGCTGGCCGATCTTTTCGTCATGAGCAGCGTTCAGGAGGGTCTGGGAACCGCGGTGCTCGACGCCCTGGCCATGGAAAAACCTGTTGTCGCCACCTGCGCCGGAGGGATTTCCGAGATCATCAAAGACGGGGAAACCGGCAGGCTGGTTGAACCCGCGGACCCGGCCGCCCTGGCCGATGGGATCATCGACATGCTTTCGGATTCGGAAAGGGCTAGACAAATGGCGGCCCGGGGAAGGCGTCTGGTGGAAACACACTTTTCCATCCAGGCCATGGTTGAGAAGAATATAGAGGTTTACCGGCGGATTTTAAAGGATGATAAAGATTGAGCGATGGAACCTCAGATGTCTTTCAAAAAGACCCAGGTGGGAAGACTTAAAAGAAAAACCCATACGACCCCGCAAAACCCAAATTGTTTCAATCCCTTGACAGATAGTGGCGTCATAAATTATTGCCCTTCAGACTTCAGTCTTCAACCTTCTACCTTAAATCGTGATCACAAGCTTTTACGAAGCTATCATGAGTATTGATGTTTTTTATCGGATAAGGACAAACCATGCCCGTTGATCGTCCCATTTTTATTGTGGCTCCGCCCCGGGGAGGAACCAGCATTCTTTATGAGTGCATCGCCAGCCATCCGGACGTGGGGTATTTCAACCGGGCCAACCGGAAGTTTATGCGGTTTCCCCGGTTTGCCTATTTCGTGACCCGGATTGGGCTTTATGAGGATACCCCCCGGGAATCCCATTTGATCTGGGATAAATTCATCAAGGGGGATGATGATGTGCGGCTGGCAAGCGATGCCACGGCGGAAATGAGGCAGTGGTATCATTCTTTCATCAGCCGGGTGCTTTGCGCGCGGGGCGCCAGGCGTTTCGTAAACAAGCTCCCTCCCAACACCCTGCGCCTGCCCTGGCTCAACGCCCTTTTTCCGGATTGCATTTTTATTCAGATCATGCGCGACTGGCGGGCCGTGATCAATTCCACCATGATCAAGCGGGAGAAGGACCATCCCGACGGCGCCTGGTTCGGCTTAAGGCCCCACGGATGGCGCGCCATGGAGCCGGAGCCCCCGGAAATAGGGGCTGCCTGGAGCTACCTCGAGACCTATCGGTTTCTTGAGGAACAGGAAAAGCTGTATGCGGACCGGTATAAAAAAATCTGGTATGAGGATCTATGCGGGGATCCGGTTACTGTGATGAAGGATGTATTCAGGCACTGCGACCTTTCCTGGAGCCTGGAGGTGGAAAAACGTCTGCCCGAGGTCCGCGGCCCATCCCAGATCTGGAAAAAAAAAGACGCGCGGCTTACCCCGCCAATGATCGAAAAAATCCGCGCACGGTTCGGGGATGCCCTGACCCCCTATGAGTATCCGCAATAGTGGTGAAAAACAAACGCCCGGGCGTGTATTCAACACCGGGCGTTTGCAAAAAAGTTTTTTATCTGAAGAGATATACGGATATCGGCTATTTACACTTTATGCTCTGCCCCAGCACCTTTCCCGTTAGAGTAGTAACATCGCCGGTCTCTTCGTAAATCACAGGTTTAAGGTTGCATCCCTTAGAAGCATCAAACCCTTTGAGGGTAAAGGTGGTTTCGTCGGTTTTCTCTTTATAGCTGCCCTGTGCGGAAAACGGAAGGATGTCGCCGTTTGAAAGCCACATCTGGCCGTTCCCAAGCATTTTTTTGACGTCGCCGGTGACATCGATATCAAGCTCCCAGCTTCCGTCCATATCAACGGGAAGGTCTTCATAGAAATCTATATCTTTTAGCGTGATCGACTCCAACCCTTTTATACTGACCTTCACATCTGCCGTGCCGACTATAGTTTGATTGTCAGGGTCTATGTCCGCGGTTATTTTTTCTGTGCCGCTGACCTTTGCACCAGAAACATTTGCAGCAGGGACATCCAGGGTGCCGCTGACCTTTACGCTGATACTTACTTCCGTAGCATCACCTTTCTTTTTGATGGATCCTGTGACTACCCAATCAAGATTCAAGTTCACGCTTATCGAGGCTCCCTCGATCTCGATCTCAACATCGTCGCAATCCGCGCTGCCGCCTCCGGTGATTTTCCCCTTTGCATCCTGGGAAATATCGAGCGTTCCTTCACAGCCATACAACTCGTCGGAATAGCTGCCGGTGATATCCCATAGTAAAGCCTCGCAGGGGGCATCATCCGAGTCGATCTCATAGATTTCCGCATACCCGTTTAGCGGCAATAAAAGAACCGCCATGGCTATCAGCACCAATCCCTGTTTAAGAAATTTTTGCATCCCCCTGTTTTTCATTTTACGCCTCCTTTTTTATGATTATGGTTTATTTGTTCAGCCCTGTTGCCTTCACTACCCTGTAATCCAAGCTTTTTGCGGCGATCTCCTTCAGGGCGCTTAAAGATTCCGCAGTTCCCGCCCGCTTCAGGGTGGTCACCGCGCTGAGCTTTAAATTCAGGTTTTCATCGGACAAGGCCATTTCTCGAAGTTCCGGTATCGCCGTGGTTGTAAAGCGTTCGGCCAAGGCGGTATTTTCCGAGCCCTTTAAGCCCCGGGCCAGCAGATCATACCCGGCAAGCCTCGCTTCCAGGTCAGTCTCTTTAAAAACAAATTCCGCCCCCGCATCCAGATCCGGGTTTTCCTGGTTGCCGAGCGCCTGGTACAGACGCTTTCTGACCTCGGCGTCTTCCTCTATGGCCAGCCGCGACTCTATCGCATCTGCAAGATCGCCGGGCGCATCGGCCGAGGCCAGGGCCCATGCGGCTTCGGCCCTGATTTCGCTGTCGGCGTCGTTTAAATAGTTCGCCAGAAATGCGCCGGTATCCCCCTGAGCCTCTTCAAGGGCTTCGATGGCCGTAAGCCGCAAGGAAGCATCCGCATCAGTTTGATTTAGAATATTCTGGAAAAATGCTTCGGTTTCTGAGATATCCCGGTATCCCATGGCGGATATAATGTCCTGCTTCAGGGTGTCATTGTTTGAGGCCTCGGCGTTCTGGTAGGCGCTGATAAGCGCCAGACAGGCGTCCGGGCTGGCAATTTTCCCCAGACCCATGGCTGCTTCGGCGATTATATTTTTAGATGCGCCGTTTGAATTTAGAATGCCGGAAAGCCTGAATACGGCATCCTGATCCCCGATGGCGGAAAGCCCCCGAATCGCTCCGCGAACAACGATTTCGTTCTCATCTTCCAGCATGTTTAAAAGTATTGGCTTTGCCCGGGGGTTGGATGAATACCCCAGCCCTTCGGCAACAGCCGCCTTAATATAGGCTTCCGTACCCTTTTGGGAAAAAATTTTTTCAATCTCACCCAGAGCCTCTTCGCTGCCGCTTTTGGCAAGCGCCCAGGCGGCATGGTAACGGTTTTTGGGGGATGCGTTTTTGTCGAGTAGGATGCGAACAAGTTCCTCCTCAGACAGTCCCTTCATCTGGGATCGTCCGGTCATCGCCTTCAACAGAGCGGAAACCGCAGCCTGCTTTGCCGCCTCTTTTTTCTGGTCCGTCGTATCCTGTATTTCTGATTTTTCGTTTAACGGAGGTGATGCGGGCGACGCAACCTCCGCAGCCTTGTTCACGGCGGCTTTGTCGATGACGGCAGAAGCTTTTTCCGCTGTTTTGCGCGTGCGTGTATATTGCAGAAAAAAGCCAATCGCGATCGCTGCGCTGGCAATCCCGATGAAGATGAGAAGGATAGTCTTTTTCATAGGCCGCGATAGATAAAGCCTTTAAACCGATTGCGCTTGTCTTATTATTTTGAAGGCCGGCCCCCTATTTTTGAAAAGAGACGGGGGTTTTGAGTATTTTTCTATTCTATGGGCAGTCAGGGTAATTTGAACCAAAGTCAGGTTCTTTTATTTTTTTTTATTAAAAAAAAATTTTCGCGTCAAGATGAAATCAAATAGGCCTGCAGGCTTGCGATCTGTTTTTTTCCCCAGTCCGGATTGAACCTTTGGCGAGATTCTTCGTAGCCCTTGAGTATTTCCAAATAGTCGTTTTTATCCAGGCCGGTCCCGCCGTTTTGAATGAGGGATTTTAAGTCCTGGATGATCGCCTTGTTCGGCGGATTTAAATAATACCGAGCATTCTCGTTGGTTAAAAAACAGATCCGCATCTCATCCTTTTCCATATTGACGGCGATATTTACAAACCGCAGATCCCCGTGAATAAACCCCCATGCATGCATGCGGCCGATCTCCTGTCCAAGGCTTGCCAGCACGACTGTTTTTTGCGTTTTGCTTATGCTCCCCCGGGTATATTGCTGCATGAAGTCATGAAACGGAAGACCGAATAATCCCTTTGTCACCAGACAGTCAAAGTCCTTGATCCGGTCTGAAAAAACCACCTCGGGGGTATATAATCCGACAGACTGCATCAGTTTTGCATTGATTACCATGCGGCTGTGCCGGGTTTTTGTAAAGAAAACCGACCGGGGATTCCGATAAAGCTTCACCCTGCAGAAAATACTGCCGGCCTGTTCTTTTTCTTGAGCTGTTTTCGTTTTTACCGCAAAAATTTCCGATAATGAAGACCGGATGATGTTCCAGCCCGTTGAATCCCGATTTTCCAGCAATTCCTTTACGGCCTCTTTCAGGTTCCGGATCTCTTCATCCCCCGGGGTGGGAAAAATTCCTTCTTTTCGGTACTGGACGATTTTTTGTCTTCGGCGTCTGATGAGATCCTTGATTACCGAAAAAACATACCGGTCGCCCAATTGTTTTTGAAGCTCCTGGATAAACATCCGCTGCACTTCCGGGTTTTCGCTCCAGTTATACAAAAGGGTTCGCCAGTCCCTGCGTTTTCGACGGTTTAAAATAAATCTGAGTCTCGGCCGGGTGATGGCATCCATATCCAGCCAGGCGATGTGATTATCATGGATGATGATGTTTAAATGTTTCGTATCCCCATGAACAATCCCGAGGGAGTGAAATTGTTTGATGGACTCGATAATCCTTTGAGCCGTCTGTTTTTGAGCGGCACCGAGGGTGTCGGCCGCCGTGAAGTAATCTTTTGAATTGACGCCCTTGACAAAGGTTCCGATAAAACAGGCGCGGAGGCATAAAAATCCCAGCCGGTCTTCAATGACCGCAATGGGTTCCACCGTGCCCAAACCAACTGATTTTAGGGTATGGGCCCCTTCCCAGGATTTTCTGGCTCGAGACTTTCCAACCGATCGATGGAAGGATTTAAACCGGGTATTGGTGTAGCTCTTGACCACGATTTGAAGGCCGTTGACCAACAGGGCTGTCACCATGGCCGAGGCGTCATGTTTAAGCACCTTTTCCGCGAATGCGTGGGGGTGAAGTTCTATGTTTTTGATGAGATCAACCAGTTTGCTGTTGCCTTGAAACCGAGGAGCGATTTGAACGCGGCGATTTATCCGAATCTTCATGGTTGTTCGAATGGTTTGTTTTTTTGCGTTATTAGGTTCTTGGGGCTGCTCCACAGTTTGTCCACAAAGAGCGGAACCTATACACAAGGATATGATTATAAAAGATCTTCCACAAAATTAGTTAAGAATTTAGTAATCAAATTGAAAATATTATCTTTTCGATGGTTGTATCGAAATTCCATTTCTTTCAAATATAAAGGAAATTTTTCTTTGGACACACCATGATATTTCATAACACGTTCTTTGGCATAACTCCAGAATCCTTCGATGCCGTGTTAAGAACAAATAAATTGTCCTGGTTTGTAACACATAAACTGTCCGGTTTAT
>DYLE01000087.1 GCA_020722245.1 Desulfonema limicola | reverse complement strand
GCATGTAGAAGACGCAGAACCCGGCGAAGATGACCATGGGGGTGATTTCCTGGACCACCTTGAGCTGGGGGACCGTAAAATAGGCGCTTCCGATGCGGTTGGCCGGGACCTGCAGGCAGTACTCGAAAAACGCCACGCACCAGCTGAAAATAATGACCAGCAAAAGCGGCTTCGCCCGCATGTCCTTGAGATGCCCGTACCAGGCATAGGTCATGAATATATTTGAAAAAATAAGCAATACGATCGGCGTAAGACGCATCGCCTTGAATCTCCGTTGTAATAAACCCGGCTTTCAACCAGCAAGACCCCGAGGGCCGAACCATCAGCTCGGCTCCCCGGGGCCTTTTAGTAAACACAAACCGCCGTATACCTCAGCGGATAATATTTTTTTGGCTCCCCAGCACGGACTCGAACCGCGGACACGGTGGTTAACAGCCACCTGCTCTGCCGACTGAGCTACTGGGGAATGCGGGATAGTTTTTTAATGAGAATTAAAAGCATTGTCAAGCGGAAATATATTTCCGTGCGTCTGATGAGTAAAATCAGTTCAGAGGAGGGAGGCTACAGGTCCACCTTTAAAGAAAGCTCCTTGAGCTGGTCCGGGCCTGCCGGCGAGGGCGCGCCCGTCAGCAGACATGCCCCTTTCTGGGTTTTGGGAAACGGAATCATCTCGCGGATGGAGCCGCCGCCGCAGAGGATGGTCATGAGGCGGTCAAACCCGAAGGCGATGCCGCCGTGGGGCGGGGCGCCGGAATCCAAGGCGGATATCAGAAACCCGAATTTTTCCTCGTACTCCTTGCGGGTCATGCCCAGGGTCTCCAGCACCTTGACCTGAAGGTCTTTTTGATGAATACGGATGCTTCCGCCGCCGACCTCGGATCCGTTTAACACCAGGTCATAAGCCCTTGAGTTGACTGCCAGCGGGTCGGTATCCAGCAGGGCGATGTCCGATTCCACCGGAGCGGTGAAGGGATGGTGCATGGCCTGGTAGCGTTTTTCCGTTTCATCGTATTCCAGCAGGGGGAAACGGGTGATCCATACAAACCGGTATTCCTTATCGTTGATCAGGCCGAGTTTTGCGCCCAGGTGGTTTCTTAAGTGACCCAGGGATTCGTTGACGATTTTCGCCTGATCCGCCCCGAAAAACACCAGGTCTCCGGGCCTCATGCCGATCCGTTCAGCCAGCTTCTTTTTCTCGTCCTCCGTGAGGAACTTGGTGATGGGGGACTGCCACTCCCCTTCCCGGACCTTGATCCATGCCAGCCCTTTGGCCCGGTAGACCTTGACAAACTCCCCAAGATCATCCAGCTCTTTTCGCGTGAAAGATTCGCAGCCCCTGGCGTTTAAGGCCTTGACGATCCCCCCGGTTTTCACCGCGTCGGAAAACACCTTGAATCCGGAGTCCGCGACGATATCCGAGACATCGGTCAGTTCCAGCCCGAACCGAAGGTCCGGCTTGTCCAGGCCGTAGCGGGCCAGGGCGTCCTGGTAGGTCATCCGCTCAAACGGCGGGTTAAGCGCGATGCCCAGAACCTCCTTAAAGACCGCGGCCACCAGCCCTTCGGCGACGGCCATGACGTCATCCTCGCCCACAAAGGACATCTCCAGGTCGATCTGGGTGAATTCCGGCTGCCGGTCGGCCCGAAGGTCCTCGTCCCGAAAGCAGCGGACGATCTGGTAATACCGGTCAAACCCGGAAATCATCAGAAGCTGTTTGAACAGCTGGGGGGACTGGGGAAGGGCATAGAACATTCCCGGGTTGACCCGGCTGGGAACCAGATAATCCCGGGCGCCTTCGGGCGTGCTCTTGGTTAGAAACGGGGTTTCAATGTCTAAAAAGCCCTTGCTGTTCAAATAACTGCGGATGGATGCGCCGGCTCGGTGCCGGGCGATGATGTTTTTCTGGATGATGGGCCGCCTCAGGTCGATATGCCGGTGCTGCAGCCGGATGTTTTCGTTGACGTCGATGGCATCTTCGATCATAAACGGCGGGGTCTGGGCCCGGTTCAAGATTTTGAGTTCCGAGACCATGACCTCGATTTCGCCGGTTTTCAGATCGGGGTTGGCCATCCCCTCGGGCCGAACCTCCACCACCCCCCTGACCCCGAGCACAAACTCGTTTCGGATCACGTGCGCCTTGGCATGGACCGCCGGGTTGCGCTCCGGATTAAACACCACCTGGGTCATGCCCTCCCGGTCCCTCAAATCCACAAAGATCACCCCGCCGTGGTCCCGGCGGCGCTGCACCCACCCCATCAGCACCACCTCCCTGCCGACCGCCTTGATATCCAGTTCGCCGCAGCTGTGGGTTCTGCGCATATCTCCCAATGGTTCAATCACCAACCTGTCTCCTTTACCCTGTTTTTATTTCTGATGGCCGCATCAGCAACCGCTTCACATGATCCACCAGTCCATTGATCGGGATGGATGCCTGCTGTTTTGTTTTCATGTTTCGCAGGATCACCGCTCCTTCCGCGAGCTCCTCCTCTCCCACGATCAATACCTGCAAAGCGCCGATCCGGTCCGCCCGTTTCATCATGGCTTTCAGGCTTTTGTTTTCAAAGTCGGCTTCGGTCCTAAACCCCAAAACAGCCAGGGCGCATGACCACGCATAGGCTTTTTCAATCGCCTGGTCCCCCATGGGCGCGATGAAAACATCCGGAACCGGGCCGGGGGGGCGCCGTTGCTGAAGCATCAGCTCCACCAGCCGGTCCGCGCCGATGGCGAAGCCGATGGCCGGCTGCTTCGGCCCTCCGAGCGCCTCGACCAGCCCGTCATACCGGCCTCCGCCGGCCACGGCGTTCTGGGCGCCGAGCTGCTCGGTCTGGATTTCAAACGCGGTGCGGGTGTAGTAATCCAGCCCCCTGACCAGCCGGGGGTCGATGCGGAAAGGAATGGTTTGTTTTTCCAGAAGCGACAACACGGTTTTAAAGTGCCGGTCGCAGTCCTCGCAGAGGTAATCGATCATCGCAGGGGCGTCGGCCAGAGCGGCCCGGCAGGACGGCACCTTGCAGTCCAGCACCCGAAGCGGGTTTTTATCCCTGCGCCGAAGGCAGTCGGCGCAGAGGTCCTTGCTTTTTTCCGCCAGCAGCCCGGTTAGGGCCTCCTTGAACCGGGGCCGGCAGGCCGGACACCCCAGGGAGTTGATGCAAACGGTCAACCCGGGGACCGAAAGCTTTTCAAAAAACGTCCACAGCAGAAAGATCATCTGGGCGTCGATGCAGGGGGATTCCATTCCGAACGCCTCGGCGTTGATCTGGTAAAACTGCCGGTATCGGCCCTTCTGGGGCCTTTCCCGGCGGAACATGGGTCCCAGGGTGTAGAGCTTTTGCACCGGGTCTTTGGCGTAAAGCTTCTGCTCGATATACGCCCGGACCACCGATGCCGTGGCCTCGGGCCGGAGGGTCAGCATCTCCCCCTTGCTTGTCGGGAAGGTGTACATCTCCTTTTCCACGATATCGGTGTGCGCGCCGATGCTTCGCTGAAACAGCTCGGCTTTTTCAAGGACCGGCAGCCGGATCTCCGAAAACCCGAAGTCCTGCAACAGCCCGACGGCGGTGTTTTCCACCTGTCTCCAGGTTTCCGCCTCGTCTGGCAGGATGTCCCTGAACCCTTTGACCCGCTGTATCATGTATAATTTCCAGTCTGCGCTGTTTTCGGAAAACGCGACGCGGTTATTTTACTGTTTGCAATCTTTGGATTTTTTTTTTAGCATTGACAGCAGGGACAGCCGGTAAGGCCGACCCTTCAGCATAACCTAACTTCTATAGGGAAAGCCGTCTGGCAAGTCAATATTTATGTTGGGCGGTGCAGGCCGACCGCTGGAAAAAAAGAAAAAGGGAGGAGCTATGTCCGTAGGGCCTCGAATTACCGTAAAATCGCTCCATGAGATGAAACAAAAAGGGGAAAAAATCGCGTCCCTTACCGCCTATGATTACCCCTTTGCAAGGATAGCGGACGAGGCGGGGATTCATATGATTTTGGTGGGGGATTCCGTGGGTATGGTGGTTCAGGGGAGGGCCAACACCCTGGGCGTGACCATGGATGAGATGGTGTACCACACCCGGATCGTGGCCGCGGCCGTGGAACACGCCATGGTCGTCGGGGACATGCCGTTTTTGTCCTATCAGACATCGATCCCCGAGGCCCTGGCCAATGCCGGCCGGTTTCTCAAGGAATCAGGGGCAGCCGCCGTCAAGCTGGAAGGCGGCGCAGCCGTCAGCCACATTATCCGCGCGATGACCGGAATCGGGATTCCGGTGCAGGCGCATATCGGGCTTCTGCCCCAGTCGGTGCATCAGATGGGCGGATACCGGGTGCAGCGGGACGAGGACCGGCTGATGGCGGATGCCAAAGAGGTGGAGGCCGCCGGCGCGTTTTCGGTGGTGCTGGAAGGGATACCGGCAGGCATATCGGCGAAGATCACCCGGGCGCTTTCCATCCCCACCATCGGCATCGGCGCCGGGCCGGACTGCGACGGCCAGATCCTGGTGCTCCATGACCTTCTGGGGTTGAACGCCAGGCATGTGCCCAGGTTCGTCAAGCAGTATGCGGCACTGCGAAAACAGGCGACCCGGGGGATCAAGGCGTATATTCGGGAGGTCCAGGAGGGGAAATTCCCGTCATCCGAGCATTCCTATTGATGAAGGCGCAAGGACGACCTTTTTTTCATGTCCACGTTTTTAAGCAGATATCCGGATATCAACACCCTTGCGCTCAAGGGCTACGCTGTTGAACTTCCGTTTGACCGGCTGAGGCTGGGCGTTGACAACCTGCGTTATGACGTTTACATCAGTCCGGAGTTTTACAGGGTCGCCGGTGAGATTATTTTTGAGCTGATCCTCAAGCATGCCGAGGTGTCCTCCGATCTGATGCGCAACCCGGGGTTTGACTGGAACAAGGGGATCTTCGGGTTTAAGCGGCTTTGCACGGAGATCCTGATCGACGGGGTGAACCGGGCGAAAACCCATCATGAGATTCAGATCGATTTTTTGGCCCAGACCGCCCTGGTCAAGATGCTGTCCGAGGAGATCCAGAAACAATACGATGCAGCCATCGGGCATTTTAAGACCGTCATTCGGGAGCAGGAGCTCTCCCAGCGGGTGGGCGCCACCCTCAAGCTGCGGGAAGAGGTTTCCGGCATCATCTACCGGAAAAATCAAATCCTTCAAGCGGTGGGGGCCGAACTTTTTGAGTATTTCATTGATGTTCAGCATGAGGTCAATGCCCTTCGGGCCTCAAACTTCGGCCAGGATGCCAGGCTTCCGGAGGAGCTTTTCTCCAACCCGATCCTTCAGACCACCCTGCAGCCGGACGGGTTTTTCATGATAGAAAACTATGTCCTGCTGGGCCACCGGGTGGAGGACCCGGTCAACTACAACACCCTTTATAACCTGCTGACCCTGTTTTTAAGGGGGATGGCCAGAAGCCCTGAAGACAAAGCGGTGATGCCGCCGGCCCAGATTGATTTCGCCCAGAGCAGGTCCCCCATGCCCGCCAAGGGTTTCATCGTCTCCTATGACAGGAAGACCGATGAATGGATTAAAAATATCGACAACATCGATCAGCTGTTTGATTTTTTTGCCTCCGAGCAGACCTTCAAAAAATTAAAAGAGCAGAACCATGACGGAAAGGAGATTTCCGCTGCCAGAAAGCAGGCGGCCTTGCAGAAAAGGTTGCTGGAAGGGATCTATAAAAAAATCACAAAGGAGAACATGATCGACGGGATTGTCGCCGCCTATAAGATGAAACCGGTGTTTGATCGGTATTGCCCGCCGCTTTCCCCCCAGGAGTGTCTTCAGTATATGGTTGTGCCGAAGGCCAGGAAAAACACCATAAGAAAGCTGAAAAGGTTTACCAAATACTACGGGAGGTCCTTTCCCCTTGGGCCGTTAAGGAGAATCACCAGGGACGTAAAAAACACCCCCCGGCGGGCCAAAAAAATGCTGCTGATCCGTTTTTTGAAGGATTTTGCAAGGTATCATCGGGATTTGAGGAATTTCCACCTGATCCGGGATGCATCGGACAGCATCAACCTGGCCACCGATGAGCGGATCATCAAGCTTTCCAGGGAGAACAACACCCTCTATGAGTTTGTCCTGTCCCAGGAAGAGCTCCCCGAGAACAGGCCGATCATCAACCATGTGGTGCTCAAAGCCGACATCCGGGGTTCCTCTGCGATTATCGACCAGATGAAGGCCAAGGGGTTGAACCCGGCCTCCAGCTTCAGCCTGAATTTTTTTGATCCCATCACGAAGATCCTGTCCCGCTACGGCGCCGTCAAGGTATTCATCGAGGGGGACGCCATCATCCTTTCGATATTTGAACACGAGGGGGCGCCCGGAAGATGGTACGGCGTGGCGAGGGCCTGCGGCCTGGCCATTAATATTCTTCTGATTATCAAAAAATACAACCGGAAAAACCGGGAAAACAACCTTCCCCGACTGGAACCGGGCATCGGCATCGGGTTTTGCGATGCCCCGCCCACCTTTTTTTTTGACGATGAAAAAGAGATCATGATTTCCCCGGCGATCAACGTCGCGGATAAATTGTCAGGATGCAACAAGGTGCTTCGGGAGCGGCTGTCCAGGCAGGGCCTTCCGTTTAACGTCTATGTGATGGAACCTGTTTTGGATGCCGGCGCTTCCGTTTTGTTCGACGATGCGCTTTTACGGTATAACGTGCAGGGCATTGAGCTTGCCCCGGAAGGGTTTAAAAAGCTTGAAAAGGAGATTCACTTAAAAAGGCTGGAATGCCAGATCCCGGAGATTGACAAAGAGGCATTAACCTTATATACAGGAACGTTTCCGACCCTGGATGGGAATTTCCAGCGCCTGATCATTCGGGAGGCCAACATCCCGCAGGTTTCCTTGAGCGACCTGATCGCCGTCGCCAGAACCGACCAGAAATACTATGAGGTCTGCACCAACCCCAGGGTGTATGAACAGGTGAAGCGGATGCTGACGGCTTCTCCCGACGCATCAGCGGGCACCCAAGCAAGCAGGGGGGAATAAAGGCCTTGTGGATGGAATGGGCATGAGTAAAAAAAGGTTTCGCTATCTTTTCGGTCCGGTGCCTTCCCGCCGGTTTGGACGCAGCCTCGGGGTGGACCTGACCCCCTATAAAACCTGCAGTTTTGATTGCATTTTCTGCCAGCTGGGGAAAACCCCGGAAAAAACCATAGCCCGCAAGGAATATGCGCCCACGGTCGAGGTGCTTTCCGAGCTTGAGGAATGGCTAAAAACGGATGGAAAAGCCGATTACATCACCCTCTCCGGCTCCGGTGAGCCGACGCTTCATTCCGGATTCGGTCAAATTTTTGAATTTGTTCATAAAAACAGCAAAATTCCATCGGTGTTGCTGACCAACGGAAGTATGCTCTGCCATCCGGAGGTCCGGGAGGCGGCGGCCCTGGCGGATGTGGTGAAGGTCTCCTTGAGTGCCTGGGACCAGGCCTCCTATGAGTGGGTGAACCGTCCCCATGCGGATTTGAGGTTTGATCAGCTGATCCAGGGGCAGAAGGATTTTCGCGCCCGGTTCAAGGGGCGGCTGCACATGGAGATTTTCCTTATAAAAGGGTTGAACGCCTTTCCCGGCGATGTTCAAAAAATCGCCGGTTTTGCAAGGGAAATCGCTCCGGATCGGATTCAGCTCAACACCGCAATTCGGCCGCCGGCCGAGGCTTTTGCAGCCCCGCTTTCCAGAACCGAGATGGACAAGCTGGCCTGTCTGTTTGAGCCGGCCGCCGAGGTGATTGCCGAGTTTAACGCGGCTAAATTAAAAGACATTGCGGCCAATGAAGACACGATTTTTTCCATGCTGCAACGCCGTCCATGCACCGCGAGTCAGATCGGCGAGGTGTTCGGCATGCATTTAAATGAGGTTTCAAAATACCTGGGCAAGCTGATCCGTAACGGGAAGGTTCAATCCACTCGAAGGGACGAGGATGTTTATTATTTTGCCGCGTAACGGAATGAACAATATTTTTTCGATATATGTGCAATTAGGCGTTGATTTTTGATTTTTTTGGATTATGTTTACTCCTTACGCGGTTTGTCATGCGGTAAACAAGGAATAAAGAAAGGAAGAAAGATGAAAATTGCGGTAACCTCGACGGGGACAGGCTTAGATGACGCGGTGGAAAGCCGATTCGGGCGATGCCCCTATTTTTTGATCATTGATCCGGACAGCATGGCGTTTGAGGCGCTCGCCAATCCAAACATCCACCAGGGGGGCGGTGCGGGAATCCAGTCCGCCCAGCTCATGGCCAACAAGGGGGTGTCTGTGGTGCTGACCGGAAACTGCGGTCCGAACGCCTTTCAAACCTTTGGGGCGGCCGGCGTTCAGGTGATCACCGGGGTCAGTGGACCGGTCCGGCAGGCCGTGGAGCGGTACAAGGCCGGCCAATTGACCGGAATTTCCGGGCCCAGCGTGCAAAGCCACTTTGGCATGGGCGGTGGTTGCGGCATGGGCCGCGGCATGGGCGGTGGTGGCGGCATGGGCGGCTGTAAGGGTATGGGCCGAGGCCGCGGCATGGGCGGCGGTCGTCAATAGTCTTTTCTGATTTTAAGTATAATGGGCTGCGTTGTTTTCCGCCTTTTCGGCGGAGGCAACGGATGAAAACCTCGAATCAATAAAAGGAGAAAAGAAGATGTATAATGTAGAGGTCGATGCGGAGAAGTGTGTGGGTTGCGGTGAATGCGTGGATGTCTGCCCGGTGCAGGTCTATGAACTTCAGAACGAAAAATCCGTGCCGGTCAACGCCGAGGAGTGCGTGGGGTGTGAAAGCTGCGTCGAGGTCTGTGAGCAAGGCGCGATTACGGTGACGGAGCAATAGCGGTTCGCCCGGCTGAATGGATTTCGAATTCAGCCGGGCAAACTCAATGGTGAAAACAAAAATGGGTATGAAGATATCGATTTGCGGCAAGGGAGGCAGCGGAAAAAGCACATTGGTGGCGCTGCTGGCCGCACAGGCCGGGGCGCAGGGCTTTAAGGTCCTGGTGGTCGACTCGGATGAATCGAACTCCGGGCTTTATCGCACCCTGGGCTTTTCCCGGCCTCCGACACCGCTGATGGAGCTTGTCGGCGGCAAAAAAGAGCTCAAGCGGAAGATGAGCCAGGCCGATTTGTTTCATCAGGGAAGCATCCTGACCAAAGATATTCCCGCCGATTATGTTCTCAGGCAAAACGGGCTGATGCTGGTCAGCATCGGAAAGATCATGCAGGCCCTGGAAGGGTGCGCCTGTCCCATGGGGGTATTGAGCCGCGAATTTTTAAAAAAACTTGAGCTTCGCGAGGATGAGATCGCCTTTATCGACATGGAGGCCGGGGTGGAGCACTTCGGCCGGGGGATCGACGCCGGCATCGACGGCGTGCTTCTGGTCGTGGAGCCGTCCTTTGAGTCGGTCGCCATCGCCTGCAAGATCAAAGAGCTTGCCGCAGGCATCGGCAGGCGCCTTTGGGCGGTTCTCAATAAGGTGGGTTCCGAGGCCCTGGCCGTTCGATTGAAAAATGAACTTGACCAGAAGAACATTCCGGTCATCGGAGTGGTTCCCCATGATCCGGAGGTTTTTGAGGCCTCCCTGGATGGCCGTCCCCTGATAAAAGGGGAAGCGGTTAAGGTGTTAATTTGAACGAG
>DYLE01000086.1 GCA_020722245.1 Desulfonema limicola | reverse complement strand
GACGGCGGCCCACCGTCTTATTTTAGGCAATGATCCGGTGGCCGTGGACGCCGAAAGCGCCGGGCTGTTTGGCAAAAAACCTGAAGACATCGGGTTTATTCAACTCGGGGCCAAATGGGGTCTGGGAAGCATGGACCTGACCCGGATCAACCGGCAGTCGGTGGTCGTATGAAGTTTACGCACCTGGTATGGATCCGTCGCGTCTGCCAGGGATTTTTTCTTGGCCTTTTTGTTTTTCTGCTGGTCAAAACCCGACTTCCTCAGGATGTTTATTTAGATTACTCTATGGCGTTTGCCGAAGCTGTCGATATCCGCATTCAGGCCCCGGTCACCTTTTTCTTCCAGCTCGATCCCCTGATCTGGCTGACCTCCATGATCTCGTCAAGGCAGTGGCTGCCCGGTTTCGGCTGGGCCATTTTTCTGATCGCCGCCACCCTTTTGATGGGACGGTTTTTCTGCGCCTTTATCTGCCCTTTCGGCGCTCTGCATCATCTGACCGGCGCCATCCGACCCGTGCTCAATGGCCGGGAAATGATCGCAGCCAACCAGCCCGATTCCCGGCGCCGGATCAAGTACTTTCTGCTGGTTGTTTTTCTGGCGGCCGCAGCGGTCGGGGTAAACTACACCGGGCTTATGGACCCCATTTCGGTTTTATTTCGAAGCATCGGGGTGTCGATCCTGCCGGCCATGGGCACGGGCCTGCGGGATTTTTCCGAAGCCCTGGCCGCAAGCGACATCAAAGGGTTTAACTACCTGGGCTACGGCCTGGAGGCGCTTTCCGCCCCGGTTTTCGGCTATGAGGATCAGGTGGTTCAGGCCGGCTGGGTCATCGGCGTGATTTTTCTGGTGATTCTGTTTTTAAACCGCATTCGCCCCAGGTTCTGGTGCCGGTTTCTCTGCCCTTTGGGCGCGCTGCTGGGCCTGTTTTCGAGGTTTTCTCACATCACCCTTGAAAAGGATGAGGCCCGATGCACCCATTGCGGGGCCTGCGTGAGGGCCTGCCAGGGTGCGGCCGGCCCAGAACCCGGGCAGATCTGGCAGCCGGCGGAATGCCTGATGTGTTTTAACTGTGTCGCCGCGTGCAGGGAAAACGCCCTTACGTTTCGTTTTAAAAAAAGAAGCCAAAGCGCAACAGGCATTAACATGGGCCGTCGGGCGGTTTTGACCGGAATCCTCGCCGGGGTCTCCCTCCCACTGCTGGGACGCCTGGACGGGAAAATGGCCTCTGTTGATTCGCCCGCCCTGATCCGGCCGCCGGGCGCCCTGCCGGAGCCGGAGTTTCTGGACCGATGCCAGCGCTGCGGGGTGTGCATGAAGTCCTGCCCCACCCATGTGATCCAGCCGGCGTTCGCCGAGGCGGGCTTTTCCGGGTTCTGGACCCCGGTTTTAAACATGAACCTGGGATACTGCGAATACACCTGCACCCTGTGCACCAGCGTCTGCCCCACCGGCGCCATTTCAAGGCTCACGGCGCAAGAGAAGATCAAGACCCCGGTGTCTATCGGATCGGCGTATATCGATCGGGGAAGATGCCTCCCCTGGAGCGGAAACGGCCCCTGCATCGTCTGCGAGGAGCACTGCCCCACCTCGCCCAAGGCCATTTATTTTAAGGAAGACGAGATTGTCCGGCCGGACGGACAAACCGCCAGCGTGAAACTGCCGTTTGTGGATCTGAAGCGCTGCGTCGGATGCGGCATCTGCCAGTTTAAATGCCCGGTGAAGGGAAACCCCGCCATTCGGATCATTTCGGCCGGAGAATCCCGGTCCATTGAAAATCAAATCCTGCTGTAACAGCAAATCAGGGCTCGGCCGCCTATTTTTTGGTATCGGCCGTGCTTTCCTTGAACCCCTTTAAAAATTCGCCCATGGCCTTGCCGGCTTCCTCCGGGGCCATGTTTTCCATGCTTTTGATCTGCCGGTTGATTTCCTCCACCTGCCGCTGCGCGTTTCTGGCCGTTCTCTGGGCGTTGATGTTTAGAATGATCAGCAGCGCAAAAATAATCCCGAAAACCATCCAGGCTTTTTGAGAAGCCAGTTTATGGACCTTTTCCGAGGCGATGACCATGAGATACAGCATCCACAAAAGCCCGATGACCGCCCCCAGATACGGAACAACCCCGATGAGCACCATGACTGGCATAATCCCCGAAGCATAGGCCACGCACCGGTAGGCCGCTTCATAGGTCTGGTTCGAGCCCATGAGCTTCCAGATGACAAAGAAGATCCCCGCGCTGATAAAACTGGCCACAGCGATGATCACCGGCATGACCAGGATGGCGCCGATGGCCATAAAAAAAGAAACCTCGGCCCCCAGCCCCACCAGGGACAGGATGGCCTGAATCACCCCGGATACGATTCCCATGGCCGCCAGAAAAATCAGGGGATCCACAAATCCGCCGGTAACCGGCATGGTTTCAAAGAAACCGGCCGGGTTTTTAATGACATCGACGGTTGTTTTTTGAATCGCTTGAATCAGTTCCTTGGGTGTGTTCATAGTTTCGAATCCTTTCATGGGGTGGGGCTGCAACAGCCCGCGCCGTCAAAGGGTTGAAGAGAAGGCGGGCGGTTTTCCTTTCCATCGGAATAGGCTGGTCGGGGCGAGAGGATTTGAACCTCCGACCTCCTGCTCCCAAAGCAGGCGCGCTACCAGGCTGCGCTACACCCCGCCCTCGGCTGAAACCTCCTATCATTATTTTTTTGGATATTCAAGCCGGCGGTTCGGTTTTTACATTAAAAAAGGCGTCGATTCCCTCGGCGATGTCGGCCGCTGTTTTAGATAGAAAATCAGGGTCATTTAACATTTGGCCTGCGGCCGGGTGGGTAAGGTAGCCGGCCTCCAGAAGCACCGCGGGCATGTCCGCCCCCTCCAGCACCCGTAACGGCGCCTCATGCACCTCCACCGCCGGTATTTGATCATTGTCCATCAGCCGGGACCTCAGGCATTCGGCAAGCCGGCGGCTTGCCTCTATGTAACGGATCTGAATATCCTCCCAGGGAAGGCAATATTGCGCCGAATCGTCCGAGTTTGTGGGAAGGCCCGCTTCCTCAGTGGAAGGGGTTTTTTTATTATAGGTGTAGATTTCCCAGGTATTGATATGGTACTGAGGGCTTCCAGCGGTATGGATGCTGATAAAAAGCTCACCCTTTTCATGATTGGCCAGGGCGGTCCTTCGGGCCAGGTCCACCTGATAGTCTCCAGTTCGCGTGATCACCACCCGGTAATGGGGTTTGAGCTGATTGGCGATTTCAAACGCCAGACGCAGCACAACCTCCTTTTCAAGACTGCCGTCAATGCCCCGGGCGCCCCAGTCGTGCCCGCCGTGACCGGGATCCACTACGATCACCTTTTTTGAATCCTCGGGATGGGTAGGGGTTTGATCCGCCGTCACGCCGCCTGATCCGGTGAAAAGGCATGCAGCCCCCGCCAGGCAGGCAAGAAGAAAAAGGGAATTTTTTGTAAATTTTTCACATATCGTCATCTCGGCTTTCCGCCTGATTTTCCTTGACACTCGGGTAAATAGATAATAACCTTTTGATGCTTTAGAATTCATAATCTATTATAATCTCAATAAGTTGATGACCTTTTGGGGTTTATTTGAAAAACCTGAGTCATCAATTTTTTTACCCGAAGCTGAAAAAAAAATAAAGCAAATAAAGCGCGAGAGTGGCGGAACTGGTAGACGCACTGGACTTAGGATCCAGCTCTGCATAAGAGTGGGAGTTCGAGTCTCCCCTCTCGCATCAGGTAAAAGGACGTTTGTAAATCCAACAATCAATATAAAATAAAGGGGAAGACCGCCGATGGAAGTTTTAGTTGAGGATATCAGTTCGGTTAAAAAGAAAATCCAGGTGCAGATCCCTCATGAGGATGTTGTGCGGGAACTGGATTCCGCATACCTGAAGCTAAAAAAGACCGTTAAGATCAAAGGGTTTAGACCAGGAAAGGTCCCGCGTTCCACCCTGGAGCGGATGTTTAAAAAGGATGTCCATACCGATGTGGCCGGGACCCTGATTCAGAACTCCTTAATTGATGCCATCAGGGAAAAAGACCTGCCTGTTGTGGGCACGCCGAAGATCGATCCGCCCGAGCTGGACCCGGAAGGTCCTTTTACCTACAACGCCACGGTGGAGTTGAGACCCCGGCTGGCCCCGGTCGCGTTTAAAGGGGTGGAGCTGATCCAAACCCTGTATTCAGTAAAACCCGAGGAGATCGACCGGCAGATCGCCCTGATGCAGAAGCAGCTCGCGGAACTTAGGCCGATTTCCGAAACCCGTCCCGTCCGCGAGGGGGATTATGTCATCATCGATTACGAGGGGTTCAAGGACGGCGAACCCTTTGCAGAGACTCAGAAGACGGAGAACCATACCCTAAAAATTGGCCAGGGGAGCATGACGGATGAGTTTGACAGGCAGATCATCGGCCTGCTGCCCGGCCAGGAGAAGCAGGTGGTGGTCCGGTTTCCCCAGGGCTATCCTAACAGCAAGCTGGCTGAACAGGAAATCACCTTTCATGTGGTCTTGAAGGAGATCCGGGAGGAGGTGCTTCCCGAGATCAACGACGAACTGGCGAAAAAGATGGACGAGTTTGAGACCTTAGAGGAACTGCGGGAGGCGGTGCGCAAAAGCATTCAGAACGGGTATGACCGGCGGAGCGAGCAGGAGCTTAAGGAACAGATATTCAAAAAATTGATGACCGAGGAGTTTGAAGTTCCGGATGCCCTTGTTCAGGCGGAGATTGAAGAAATCATCTATGATCTTTACATGAAGTTTTTTCAAAACAACCTGTCCCTGGAGCAGCTGGGCCTGACCCGGGAACAGATTGCCCAAGACTACCGGAAGACGGCGGAGAACCAGGTCCGGCAGCATCTTTTTCTGGGGCAGATCATTGAGCAGGAAAAGCTGGAGATCACCGATGACGAACTGGAATCCGGGTATGAATCGTTTTCCCGGACCTTTGGACAATCGGTTCATTTCATAAAGGAATATTATAAAAAGAACCCGGAGAAACTATCGGGTTTCAGGCGTGCATTACTTGAAAAAAAAGCAATTGATCTTATCATACAACATGCGGAAATAAAAAAGGTTGAACCCAAAGAGGAAAAAGAGGAAAATATAGGGGGGTCAAGCGAGTCCGCCTGATCGACCCTGTCTCTCATTTCATTGGAAGGAGGCCCGTCGTGCCGTTAATACCCATGGTCATCGAACAAACCAGCAAGGGGGAACGCGCCTATGATATCTATTCCCGGCTGCTGAAGGACCGTATTGTTTTCCTGGGGACCGAGATCAGCGATGAGGTGGCTAACCTGCTGATCGCGCAGATGCTGTTTCTGGAATCGGAGGATCCGGATAAGGATATCAATTTTTATATCAACTCTCCGGGCGGGTCGGTCACCGCGGGAATGGCCGTATACGATACCATGCAATACATCAAACCGGATATCACCACCGTATGCATCGGCCAGGCCGCCAGCATGGGAGCGCTTCTTCTGGCTGCCGGAACCCGTAAAAAGCGCTATTCCCTGCCCAACGCCCGCATCATGATTCATCAGCCCATGGGCGGGGTCCACGGCCAGGCCTCTGACATCAAGATTCAGGCGGAAGAGATCATTCGGTTAAGGGGGACGTTAAACCAGATACTTGCGTTTCATACCGGAAAAAACATCAAACAGGTGGAAAAGGATACCGACCGGGACTTTTTCATGACCGGCGAGGAGGCGAGGGCTTACGGCATCGTCGACTATGTGATCACCAACCGGGATGACCTGGATAAAATCATCAAAACGGAGGCGTGATATGTCACCAAAAGGGAACGACGGTTCAGACAACCTTTTTTGTTCCTTTTGCGGAAAGGGGCAGCGGGAGGTTAAAAAGCTGATTGCCGGACCTGCTGTGTATATTTGCGATGAGTGTATCAAGCTGTGCAGCGAGATCATCGAGGAAGAAAACATCAAGGATACGGATATCGCCAGTCGGCTGCTCACTCCTCCTGAAATAAAGGCGAAGCTGGACGAGTATGTCATTTTGCAGGACCATGCCAAGAAGATCCTTGCCGTGGCCGTGTACAACCATTATAAGCGGTTGGACTCATCCGTGGCTTCGGATGATGTGGAAATTCAGAAAAGCAACATCCTCCTGATCGGGCCCACCGGCTGTGGAAAAACCCTGCTGGCCCAGACCCTGGCGCGGTTTTTGAATGTTCCCTTCACCATCGCGGACGCCACCAGCCTGACCGAAGCCGGGTATGTGGGGGAGGATGTGGAAAACATCATCCTGTCTCTTCTTCAGAACGCCGATTATGACGTGGAAAAGGCTCAGCGCGGCATCGTCTATATTGACGAAATCGACAAGATCGCCAAGGTTGCGGACAACCCCTCCATCACCCGGGACGTTTCCGGGGAAGGGGTGCAGCAGGCGCTGCTCAAGATTATTGAAGGCACCATGGCCAGCGTTCCGCCCAAGGGTGGACGAAAGCATCCCCAGCAGGATTTCGTGAAGGTGGACACCACAAACATCCTGTTCATATGCGGTGGGACCTTCACCGGCCTGGATCAGCACATCAAACGCCGCATGGGATCAAAGACCATGGGGTTCGGCGCGAAGATCCTCAGTAAGACTGAAAAATCCATCGGCGAGATTCTCAAGATGGTGGAAACCGAGGACCTCATCAAGTTCGGCATGATTCCCGAATTTGTCGGCCGCCTGCCCGTGGTGGCGACCCTTGAAGACCTGGATGAGAATGCCCTGATCAAGATTTTGACGGAGCCTAAAAACGCGATCATTCGGCAGTTTCAAAAGCTTTTTGAGATCGAGGGGGTGAATCTGAGGTTTACGGACAGCGCGCTTTCCGCCATCTCCAGGGAAAGCATGAAAAGAAACGCCGGTGCCCGGGGGCTTCGCGCCATCCTGGAGAGCCGGATGCTGGATATCATGTATGAACTCCCGTCCATCGGCGGTGTGAAGGAGTGTGTGGTCGGTGAAGAGGTGATTCTCAAGGGGGAAAAACCGATTCTGCTTTTCGAAAAGTCCAAAAAACAGGCCTGATGACCTTATGATTCATATACCCCGAATGTTTAAACCGAATGATGCCTCTTCCTCCATGTCGGAGGCGTCCTCCCTGACGCTTCCCCTGCTGCCGCTTCGGGACATCGTCGTGTTTCCCTACATGGTCTCTCCTTTGTTCGTGGGGCGCGAAAAATCCATCAACGCGATTTCCGAGACCATGCATACGGAGTTAAAGTATATTTTTCTGTCCACGCAATCCGACCCCGGCAAGGAAAAACCCCGGGAGCAGGATATCAAAAGGATCGGCACCATCGCCAAGGTGCTCCAGATGCTCCGGCTTCCCGACGGCACGGTGAAAACCGTGGTGGAGGGAAAGCACCGGGCCCGCGTCCTTGGCTTCAAGCCCAATGAGAGTTTTTTCGAGGTCCAGGCGGAAATCATTGAGCCGCAGCCCATCGAGGAGAGTGAAAAAGAGGCCTTTTTTAGAAACATCATTGCCATGCTGAAGGAGTACGAAGGCCTGAACAAGAACGCCTCAAAGGGCCTTGTCAGCAGCGTATCGGCGATTACCGATCCGGAAAGAATGATCTATACCGTGGCCGCCCATTTCTCCTTAAAGACCATGGACAGCCAGGCCCTGA
Organism: Desulfonema limicola; assembly: GCA_020722245.1. Taxonomy (GTDB): domain Bacteria; phylum Desulfobacterota; class Desulfobacteria; order Desulfobacterales; family Desulfosalsimonadaceae; genus DYLE01. The sequence goes on along the minus strand of DYLE01000086.1, from coordinate 2,014 downwards.
TGGATACCCTCTCCACGAGAGAACGCCTCATCCTGCTGATCGAGCTGATCAAGCAGGAAACCGTCATCCTCAAGACCGACCAGAAGATCAAGGAGCACATCAAAAAGCAGATGGAGAAAAGCCAGAAGAATTACTACCTCCACGAGCAGATGCGGGCGATCAAGAAGGAGATGGGCACGGAGGAGGGAGAGGCCGACGACCTGAAGGACCTGGAAAAACGCATCAAGCGCAAAAAGATGTCCAAGGAGGCCTCCAACAAGGCCAGGCAGGAGCTGGCTAAGCTTAAACTCATGCCCGCCATGTCCGCGGAGGCCACGGTGGTGCGCAACTACATTGACTGGCTGATCAGCCTTCCATGGTATAACCACAGCAAGGTGGCCGGCGATATCGAAAAGGCCCAGAAGATACTGGACCAGGATCATTTCGGCCTTGAAAAACCCAAGGAGCGCATCCTGGAATACCTGGCGGTTCAGACCCTGGTTAAAAAAATTCAGGGACCGATCCTCTGCTTCGTCGGCCCGCCGGGGGTCGGCAAGACATCCCTGGCAAAGTCCGTGGCCCGGGCCACAGGAAGGGAGTTTATCAGGCTCTCCCTGGGCGGCGTGCGGGATGAAGCTGAAATCAGGGGCCACCGTCGGACCTATATCGGTGCCATGCCGGGAAAGATCATTCAGTCCCTTCGAAAGGTCAACGTGAACAACCCGGTCTTCTGCCTCGATGAGGTGGACAAGATGAGCATGGATTTCAGGGGGGACCCCTCCGCGGCGTTGCTGGAGGTCCTGGATCCGGAGCAGAACTGCGGGTTCAATGATCATTACCTGGACGTGGAGTATGATCTTTCGGACATCCTGTTTATCACCACCGCCAACACCCTGCCGGACATTCCGCTGCCGCTTCAGGACCGCATGGAGATCATTCGGCTTCCCGGTTATACCGAGATTGAGAAGTATCATATTGCAAAGGATTTCTTGATTCCCAGGCAGATTCAGCGAAACGGGCTGAAAGCCGAAAGGCTACGGTTTTCAAAAAACGCGCTGTATTTCATTATCCGGGAATACACCCGGGAGGCCGGCGTCAGGAACCTTGAACGGGAGATCGCCTCCATCTGCCGCAAGGTGGCCAAGGAGATTTTAAAGAACAAGTCGGAAAAACCGCTTCAAATCACGTCCGGCTCGGTTCGGCGGTTTCTGGGCCCGCCCAGGTACCGGCACGGGCTCATTGAGGACAAGGACCAGATCGGCATCGTCACCGGACTGGCCTGGACCCAGTTCGGCGGCGAGCTGCTTTGCGTGGAGAGCGTGATCATGCCGGGAAAAGGCGAGTTCAACGTCACCGGAAAACTGGGCGACGTGATGAAGGAATCCGCCAAGGCGGCCATCAGCTATGTCCGTTCGCGCTCCGAGCAGTTTAATATCGACCAGAAGTTTTATAAAAAATATGATATCCATATTCATGTGCCCGAAGGGGCCATTCCCAAGGATGGGCCTTCGGCTGGGATTGCCATGTGCACCGCCATCATCTCCAGCCTGACCGGGCTCCCGGTGGACCATAACCTGGCCATGACCGGTGAGATCACCCTGCGCGGCCGGGTCCTGCCCATCGGCGGGTTAAAGGAGAAGATCCTCGCTGCCCATCGCGGAGGGATCAAGCAGGTGATTATCCCCAAGGAAAATGAGAAGGATATCGAGGAGATACCTGCGAGCGTGGTGAGGCAGATCAAGATCATTCCGGTGGAGCACATGGATGACGTGATCGCCCGGGCGATCATTGAATCGGGCGGCAGGTTTTTATTTAATCATGGCCGCAGAACCTCAGAGGCGGCGATCGAAGGAGCCGGCGAAGCCCTTGCCGATGCGTAATCGGCGGGCCGGGTGAATGGGACGCGGGATATTTTTATCTTGACACTAAATCCGCAACCTGTTAGGAACCGAACGCTGGATTTGTAAAGGAAAACAAACCTGCATTCCGTATACGGGCGGGTAGCTCAGTTGGGAGAGCGGCGGCCTTACAAGCC
>DYLE01000085.1 GCA_020722245.1 Desulfonema limicola | reverse complement strand
CCTCTGGTGTTGCATTCCGGAATCTATGTGAGAGCCGGGGTGCATCCGGCCCAGGTGTTTGATGCCCTGCTTTCGCTTTTCTGCCTTGATTTTCTCTATCATGATGCCGCGTATCATGTAATTGATGGGACGCCCCGTTTTTAAGCATCATGACGCAAAAAACAGGTGGATCAGAGTTTAAGAAATCAAGGCATGTTCATCCGGTTCGACGGCGGATTCACCCTGTCATAGTATGTCCTCAAATACCTTAAGGGTTTTTTCTGCGGTCTGAATCCAGCTGAACTTTTTTGCCTGGATCAGGCTTTTTCGGCTCATCTCTTTGTATAACGCCTCAGATCCAAGAATTTCCCTGATGGAATCCGCAAGGCAGCCGGCGTCATCAGGACCACAGTATGCGGCCGCATCCTCCGCCACCTCCGGCAGGCTTGCCTCATTTGAGCAGATCACCGGGCACCCGCAGGCCATGGCCTCAAGCACCGGCAGGCCGAACCCCTCGTAATAGCTGGGATAAACAAAAACACCGGCGCCGGCATACAGCAGGGCAAGCACAGAATCGGGAACATAACCGGTAAAAATGATCCTGTCCTTGAGATCCGCCGGAAACAGGTTTCTGGTCGCGGTTTTCTCCCAGCCCGACCAGCCGGTGCAGACCATTTTTACAGGCTTTGGCAGATCCAGAAGCGCCTTCATCATCGTTCGAATATTCTTGCGGGGATCGGATGTGCCGGCATACAAAAAAAACTTTTCCGGCAGACCCATTCCTGCTTTAAATGAAGCCACCTCATGCGGGGCACGTTTAAAAAAAACAGAGGGGTTAAACCCCAGGGGAATCGCATGAATGCCGGCATTCACGCCCGGATAGAGGGTTTGGATCTCCCTTCGCGTAAATTGCGAGGGCGTGATCAGGACATCGGCCCGGCTGAGCGACGCTTCAAAATACCTTTGGAAAAACCAGAGCCGATCCTTTGGATGAAAATCCGGAAATCTGATCCATGACAGGTCATGGACGGTAAATGCCGTTTTTACGCCTTGCGGGGTCTGATAGGGGAAATAGCCGGCCTCATGATAAATATCCCCATCAAGGGATAACCTGAAGAAACGGCGGGCGCTTTTTTGGCGGGCGATGATCCTTGCCATATAAGGAACAAACGACGGCAGGCGCCAGGCTGTTTTGACCGCCAACTCCCAGAGGCGGTAATCCTTTTGGGGGGCGGGCATTCTCCTTGAAAGTCCTGCCCCATTGAAAAAGGAGATTTCAATATCCGGACGCAGAACCTGAATTTGTGTATACAGCTCCCTGATGTACCGGCCGATGCCGGTCAAGATGTTGTTTAAAGGCGCTGCGTTGACAATAATCCTCACGATAACCGGCCTTGCACCCCCATGCCAAATTTTCAGGATAGCCGTGCATACGCGTTTCAGCGGCCCGGATTCAATCCGTTAAAAAAAAGCGGCAAGCCCGAGTCGTTTAATAGACAGATTCGCAAATCCCGTCAAGGGGTCTATTGACATCGATCAATAACAAGGCGCCAGCGTTATTTTTTATATTTATTCAAGGAGGGCGCACTGGTAAAACAAGACTTGATTTCTACTCAAAAAGGCGTCAGTGTAATTTAGTTTAACCCTAGTAATTATAGATGTTTTTTACAACCGGATGGGGTTTCAAAAACAACACTACAGAGGGCAATTGGTTTATGAGTATTGAACAGGCGATTGAGGTCCTTCAAATAGAAGCCCGGGGGATACTCAATCTGGCTCAACGGATCAACGAAAACTTCACCCAAATGGTGGATATGATTTATCGGTCCCGGGGCCGGGTGATCATCGCCGGGATCGGAAAGTCCGGTCTGATCGGAAGAAAGATCGTGGCCACCTTAAACAGCACGGGGACGCGGTCGATTTTTCTGCATCCGGTTGAGGCCATGCACGGGGATCTGGGCATTGTTTCGAAAGAGGATATTTTTATTGCGCTGTCCAACAGCGGAGAGACCGATGAGTTGAATATCCTGCTTCCCAGCATTCGAAACGCCGGATGCCCGATCATCGCCTTTACGGGAAACACCCAGTCAACCCTTGCGAAACAAAGCGACCTCATCATCGATGTCGGGGTTGAAACCGAGGCCTGTCCCCTGAAAATGGTGCCCACCGCGAGCACAACAGCCCAACTGGCCATGGGAGACGCCCTGGCAGTGGTGCTGATCAACAAACGCAAATTCAGCCCCACTGATTTTAAAAAATTTCATCCCGGAGGCCTCATCGGAAGCCGTCTGTCCTACCGGGTTGAGGATATCATGCTCTCCGGGGATTCAATCCCGCGGGTGTATGAAGGCACCAAAATGGAGACCGCCCTGGAACTGATGGACAGGCGAAAACTCGGCGCCATACTGATACTCAAAAACGACGACACTCTGACCGGGATCATCACGGACGGCGATGTGCGGCGGATGATCGTCCAAAGAGCAAAAATATACGGTCGGAATGTCGAAAAACTGATGGTCAAAAACCCCAAGGCGGTGAAACAGAGCACCCCATTATACGAGGCGCTCAATACCATGGAAATCCACCAGATCACGGTTCTGCCGGTTGTTGACGCCCAGGGCCGGGTGACGGGAATCCTTCACCTTCACGATATCCTGGGCAAGGGGACCATAAAATTCAACGGCATTCAATAACCCCACTTTCAAAAAACCATCAGGGAGAAAACCATGAACGATTTTCAGGAAGTCGACACGGCCATTGAGACCCTGGGCGAGGCGAAAATCGATTCCACCATCCTGAAGGAATCCGAAGGGGCCTCCCCGGAGATATTCAAGTCCGACCAGGACCGGATACTCATCGATGTGGATGCCGGCCATATCGCGGAGATCTTAAAAAATCACGGCACCCCCCCTTCCTTTGAGCTGGCGGGCATACGGAAAAAGATATACTTTGATCCGAGCAAGCTGAAATGCGCCCTGGTGACCTGCGGCGGCCTGTGCCCCGGGCTCAACAACGTGATCCGGGCGATCGTGCTGGAGCTGTATTACCGCTACCGGGTAAGGCACATTTACGGTATCCGTTACGGGCTCCAGGGGTTTATCCCGGAATACGGGCATGAACTCATGGAACTCACCCCTCGTAATGTGGTGAATATCCATGAGATGGGGGGATCCATTCTGGGGTCCTCACGGGGCCCCCAGGATATCGGCGCCATTGTGGATTGCCTGGAACGGATGAACATCGGCATTCTTTTTATGATCGGCGGGGATGGAACCCTGCGCGCGGCCTCAACGATCGTGGAGGAGATTAAAAAACGAAAGGCGAAGATCAGCCTTATCGGAATCCCCAAAACCATCGACAACGACATCAACATGGTTTCAAAATCTTTCGGATTTGACACGGCCGTTGACATCGCCACCGAAGCGATCAAGGGCGCCCACAAGGAGGCGGAGGGCTACCCCAACGGCATCGGTCTGATCAAGGTGATGGGCCGGCATTCGGGGTTTATCGCAGCCACCGCGGCCCTGGCCCAGCAGGACGTCAACTTTGTGCTGATCCCTGAAATCCGGTTTGATCTCAACGGAAAAAACGGTCTTCTGGCAAAGCTTGAGAAACGGCTTTCCGAAAGAAAACACGCCGTCATCCTGGTGGCCGAAGGGGCCGGGCAAGATTTCTTTGCGGAACAGGAAAAGGAGTACGACGCCTCGGGAAACCTCAAACTGTTCGATATCGGTTTATTTTTAAAGGAAAAAATCCAGGGATACTTTGCTTTAAAAAACATGGAAATCTCACTTAAATACATTGAACCGAGCTATATGATTCGAAGCCTGCCGGCAAACGCCAATGATCATGTCTACTGCAGTTTTCTGGGACGGGATGCCGTGCACGCGGGTCTGGCCGGAAAAACCAACATGATCGTGAGCTACTGGAACAACTTTTTTGTTCATGTCCCGATTCCCCTTGCGATCGGAAAACCCAAGCGGGTCAACCCCCACGGCAAGCTCTGGCAGACCGTTCTGGAGGCCACCGGCCAGGGGAGTCTGACCAACGCCTGACAGACGGTTTAGGGCTCTGTTTCCGGAATGGGCAAAGCCGTGTAATCCAGCTGCTCAAATCTCCCGCCGGATATCCTAAGCAGATAAATCTCCTTGACCGCCTCACCGTTTGCGTCAAAACAGGTCCTGCCGGTGACCCCCTCAAAGACCGGCATGGTCAGAAGTTGACTTCTTAGGACGGTGCGGTAGCGAACATCCGGCTGGCTCAGCAGGTTGAAAAGAATCATGGCGGTATCAAAACTGACCGCCTCAATAAACCCCGGAGAACTGCCGTACATCTTTTCAAAATCCCTTACAAAACCGGAGACCCTCTCATCCTTGCACAGGTCAAAAAATCCCTCCGGAAGGATGGCGCCCTCGGCATGGGATTTCGCCATTTGAATCAGTTTGTTCGAATACCAGAGGTTTGTTCCGAGAAGATGGACGTCTTTTATATCATGATAAGCAAGCTGGGGCAGAATCAAGCCGGCCTTATCCGCCGAGTCCGGAATAAAAATAGCGTCAAAATCGATAATGGGTTGAACCGGCTCCTGTTCTTGTTTTTCAGCCTCCGGCTCCTGGGCTGTTTCATCCGGCCAGACGGTTTCCATCTCCGCCGCAAGCCCGTCTTCGCCTTGGGATTTAAAAGAAAAAACAGAGTCGGAGCTCATATTCGGGCCGAGTGGAGTCAAGGAGGATTGACTAAAAACCCGCCGGGCTTCTTCATCAACCAGGTCATCGGGAATATCATAGTACAACCCCACCAGCTTTTTGATGGGGTCGGCAAAATCCGTAAGCGTCGGGTCGTAGGCCTCGACCCCCACCACCTCGCCGCCGGAGCGGATCACCTCGTCCCAGAAGAGGTTCATGAAGGTTTCCCCGTAAGTCTCCTCCGGGTAGAGAATGGCGAACCGTCTTAAGTGAAGCTCGTCAGTCGCATAATTCACCAGCGCTTTCATCTGCATTTCAGGGGTTAAAAAATTCCTGAAAACATAGTCCCCGATATCCGTCACATGGGGTTTCTGGGTCAAGGTGATGATCGGAAGCTTAAGGCTCTGGGCGGTTACCGCCGCTTCAGCCGATGTCGCCAGCGGACCGATGATCGCTGCCACACGGTGGTTCGCCAGGTCCTCTACCGCGGCTTGGGCTCGCTTCGGATCAGAGGCGGTGTCCCGGATCAGTATTCGCATGGTGTCCCCTGGATTCTTCTTTTCAAACCTGGAAAGCGCCAGCTCTATCCCCTGTAACGCCTGCTCCCCGAAGACCTGATATTTTCCGCTCAACGGAAGCAGGCAGCCGATCGTTTTAGGCGCAAAAAGGTCCATGGATTCGATCTCGGCAAGCATTTGCCTGGCCTTTTCGATATATTCATGATCGGAAAACTGATCCGTAAAAGCGGTAAATGCAGCAACCGCCTCCTCAATCCTTCCTTCGTTATAAAAATTAAGCGCCTGCTGGTACACCAGATAACCGGCCGGCCATTGATGATTCAGGCCCTCCAGTTCCTTTTGCAGATCAGGGGGAGACATCAGGGCAATGGCTGTTTTCAACCGCGACAGAATCGAATCCTGCTCTTTGGGTTCGGCTTTCTGAAAGGCCTTTAAAAAGGCGTGGTATGCCTCCAGCGGGGATTTAAGCGCCAGGTATGAATCCCCCATAATCATATCCAAGCGAACCGCCTGTTCCGGGCCCAGCTCGTCATAGGGAAGGCCTCCCGCAAATACGGTGACCTCCTGGTATTTCCCTTCAAGGTACAGGGCGTTTAACATCTCCAGACCGGCATCCCGGGCATAGGTGGTTCCCGGATAATTTTTGATGACCTGATCAAAAAACCTTTCCGCTTCGGAAAAATCCCCCTGGACGGAACAGATCAGCCCCATTTTCAATACAGCCATGGGAGCAGACCCGCTGTCCGGAAACTGATCCAAAAGATTCTGATATAATCTAGAAGCCTCGTCGTATGCTTTTTCCTGGTATTTTTTTTCCGCTTCCTGAAAAAGCGCCTGATCCGGAGTCGGACGAAGCAAAGGCCGCCCCTCTTTTTTGGCAGCGCATGAAAGGCAGCAGCAAAGCATGACCGCCATAGAGGCCATAAAAGCCGGTTTTACCGCCCTGTTTTGCCAAATATATTTCATCGTTTATTACCTTTTAAGTCCGCCCGCCGAATTTCTGACTCGGAATCAATGCGTGGCTTGACACACCTTGCCCCCAGGCTTTATATTAAAAAAAATTTCAATTCAATAAGGGATAATAATTTAATCTGGCACACTTATAAGGGGCGGTCAATGAGAAGATACCAGCGGATCGCGCTTCTATGCTTCATCCTGCTTGTTCTGACGGCTTTTCCGGCATCAGCGGGATGCTACCGGTATGTGGATGACCAAGGGATTGCTCACTATACGAATGATTATACCACCATTCCTGAAAAATATCGGCTGGAAATTGAGCCGGAACCAGAAACCGTAAAGATTCGAAAGGCTGAACACCAGAAAACCCTGGAGGCCACGGATTCCCTCACGTTTCCCGGGGGCTCGGGCGCCGGCTTCAAAAGCGGGGAATCAGTGACCCTGCAACCTTCAAAGACAGAAGAAAAAAAATCAGTGGAAGAGATTCCCTCCACGGCAACATCCCTCCCCATAGAAGGGGCTAAACCGCTAATCGACCACAAAGCGCAGGATGCTCAGATCAAAAAATTAACCGCACAACGAAAAGCCCTTCTTGAAAAACAAGAGGCGCTTGATAAAAAATTCGACGCCCTGCTTGAAGAAAAAAAACAGCTTGAAGCCGGCAGGGGCAATCTGACCGAAAAACAGTTAAAAAAGTACAATCAACGCGTAATGCAATTAAATAAAAAAATAAAAGAGTTTAAAAAAGAAGAAGAGGCGCTCAGCTCTGAAATAACCGGTTACAATGAATCCATAAAACGCATCTCGGCCCCCTGACCGTCTGACTCGAATAATCCTCTTTATCTATTCCTTGATAGACCTGTCTGAAATTTTCCGGCCAGGTATTCCTTTTCTCTTAAAACCTGCCAAAACCGCTATCGCCAGCAAGCATCCGCTTGCAAAGGCGGCGGAACGGGCCAGAACAACCCCCGTTGCAATCAAACCGATAATTTTGTCTTTTTTGTAGGTTTTCAAGCTAAAGGGCAAAGAGGAAAAAAGTATCGCCCCCCAGCAAAGGAATACCGCAGGAATCATTTTTGAGAAAAACACGGATCCGAGCACAAAGAGAAACGAAAGGGCCATTGCCATGGTTTGTAACTTTATCACGGCCGGGGTATAGGAATCCTTCACCGCCTTATAAGGAAACCTTTGATACACCATTATTCGCCAATAACCCCGCCAAAATTTTATTTTGAGGTATTTTAAGAAGGTCTCCGGATGGGTATGGAAAACAATCGCCTGGGGGTTAAACACCAGTTTATGACCGGAGACAGCCAGGCGATACGCCAGCTCCGTGTCCTCATTGTTCGCATGGGGGAAGCTTTCATCAAACCCGCCCATTTGCAAAAACACATCTTTTCTGAAGGCCGCCGAATAGGTATCCACCATATCGATGAATCTATGCTTTTTCAGCAGGTCGTATCTATCCTCAAACTCGGCCTGGGCAAATCGAGCCGCCAGCTTTTGCTGCCTGGTTTTATAAGCGCCTTTTACTCCGGCGATACCTGGATTTTGGAACGGCTGAGTCATCTCCCGGATCCAATTGGATTCCGGGATGCAGTCCGCGTCTGTGAACAGAATGATTTCGCCCGTAGCTTCTGCCGCGCCCCTGTTTCGAGCGGATGCCGGCCCCTGGTTCGGCTGAAACATATATCTTATATTAAACCTTCGGGATATCTCTTCGGTTTCATCTGTTGATCCGTCATCTACCACGATCACCTCGTAATCCTTCGAAGGTAAGGTTTGCCGGCCCAGGCTTTTGAGGCAGGCAGCAATGGTCTGACTTGCATTATAGGCGGGAATAATGATGGAAAACATATAGTGCCAGAACCTTTTTTCAAACCTACGGGTTTAAACCCTTGAACCAAAAACCAGATGTTTCATAAAGGTCCTGGCCGCCTTGATAGTCCGGCCGATCTCAGCCGGTTTTGTAACCATCTGCTTCAGTTTATACGCGATATATCCGGGGCGAAGATAAAACCGTCTTCTTGCCAGATCACATAAACGGACCAGGTCTTCCGAGCTCAAGGTTTCATTTCTTACCACGCAATTATGAAGACCATCCGGTGTCAACCAGTCGCGATAACTCCTCTTGGTCAACAATCCTTTTTGTCGATATTCCTCAAAGGCTTCCGTACCCGGATAAACCATCACCGGATAAAACTGCACCGTATCCGGATTCAACCGGATGGCAAGGTCTATGGTCTTCTCGATGTCATCTAATGTTTCCCCCGGAAAACCGAAAATAAAGCACCCATGAATAAAGATCCCCGCTTTTCGGGCATCCTCCATGAAACGAAACATCTGCTCGACCTTTACCCCCTTGTTCATGGCGGACAGGGCTTTATCATTACCGCTTTCAAAACCCACGCAAAGTTCCCTGCACCCAGAAGCCTTGATCCGTTCCAAGGTTTTAAAATCAAGATCGATCCTGGAATTCGCAACCCACGGAATTTTCAAACCCCGTTCTATAATCGCTTCGGCAAACGCCATACACCGGGATCTATTGGCGGTGAGGGTATCGTCTTCAAAAAAAATAGATTTTGCCTCGGGAAACGCACGAGCCACAAATTCCATCTCATCCACCACATCCGTCACGCTTCGAAAACGAAATCGTCTGCCGGTAAAAACTTGAGGGTACACGCAAAAATTGCATCGAAACGGACAGCCCCGGCTTGTAATCAAGGTGACCATCGGGTATGGGGCATTGGGATTAAAGTAATCACCAATCCGGAGGTGTTTCTGATACACCCGGCTCACCCATGGAAGCGCATCAAGGTCCTCTATAAACGGACGGTCCGGATTATGGACGCATCCTTGGTTTGATTGAAAGGAAAGACCGTTGATTTTTTTCAACCCTTCAACATCTATAGAGGAACCCTTGCGGCTACCCAGAAAATCAGCCAGTTCTTTTATGGTATATTCGTATTCCCGCCGTGCGATGGCGTCGATCTTTTTACTTGTTTTCAGGGTTTCTTCAGGAAGGGCCGAGACATGCGTACCCACCAGGACTGTATAGGCTTCGGGCAGGGTGTCTTTTATTTTATCACAGACTGAAATATCGTTTTCAATACTCGGGGTGCTTGTATCCATGACAACGAGAGCGGGCGATAGCTCTTTGGCGAGACGGAGGATATGATTTAAATCATATCCACGGGCGGGTGCATCCGTAAAGGTGATATCATGCCCCGCCTGTTCCAAGACGCCGGCACAGAAAGACAGCCAGATCGGAAAATAAATGGTGCCGCTCTTGGTTACGGCAGGGCTTCGTTGGGGTCTTGAATATTTTTTTAAATACGGAGGGTTCAATATCCATATCTTCATAACAACAGGCCTTTACTCATCAGCCACGCATAAAATCGTGTTTTATTGAAATCCATACTGTTTAAAAACAAAATCCAAATCGGATTTTATTTTTTCTTCTGTTAAATTAAACTGTTCAAGCGATAGGTTTTGGTGCTTTCTTTGATAGGCGGATTGCAACCCAGATTGTTCTTTTAACCTTTTTTCAAGCTCAGGGCTAAAGCTTAATCCTGCGAAAGTTTTTATTTTCTGAACAACCCTCCACAAATCGGTCCTGATCTGTTCATAGGTTATTTCAAGCCATTGCTGTCCGGTTAACTTATCAATAATATCAATCATTTAATAAAATAAACCGC
>DYLE01000084.1 GCA_020722245.1 Desulfonema limicola | reverse complement strand
GTCGGATTCGGCGAAAAGAAAAAATCGAAGGTTAACAAACCCCTGGCCGGACATTTTCAAAAAAGCGGAGAGAAATGTTTTTCACTCGTCAGGGAGTTTCGGGTGGATAATCCGGATGCGTTTAAGCTCGGCCAGGAGATCACCCTCGAGATGTTTTCCGTGGGCGAACGGGTGAAGGTGTCGGGAAGCAGCAAGGGGCGGGGGTTTTCCGGTACGGTGAGACGCCATGGCTTTCACAGGGGTCCGAAAACCCATGGAAGCCGCAACTACCGCGCTCCGGGCTCCATCGGCCAGTGCGCATGGCCGTCCAAGGTGTTCAAGGGGAAACGGCTCCCCGGCCGTTACGGGAATATTCGAAAAACCATAAGCAATCTTGAAATCGTGGATATTCGGGCTGCGGAAAATCTGATACTGATCAAGGGGGCCGTGCCCGGCCCGACCAGCGCGATGCTGGAGATCCAGAAGGTGTCGCGTAAAAAGGCATAAACCGCGGGCATTTTTGTAGGGAACGGCTGAAGAACTCAGGAAGAGGCATACCATGGCTGTTGTCGAGGTAAAAAATATAAAAGGGGAAAAGGTCTCCGAGATGGAGCTGCCGGACAGCATTTTCAAAGTCCCGGTCAACCCCGGTATTCTAAATGAGATCGTTCGCATGCAACGCGCCGCTCGAAGAAGCGGCACGGCCACGGTCAAAAACCGTTCGGACGTTTCCGGAAGCCGAAGGAAGCTTTTTCGACAAAAGGGAACCGGCCGGGCCCGGCGCGGGGATATCAAAAGCCCATTGCTCAGGGGCGGCGGCGTGATTTTCGGGCCTCATTTACGGTCCTATGCCTTCACGCCCCCCAAGAAGGTCAGGCGGCTGGCCCTGCGAATGGCCTTGAGCAGCAAGCTGGAGGCGAACCTGATGACCGTGCTCGACGGTTTTGAACTGGATCAGATCAAGACCCGGACCGTGGCGTCGGTGTTATCGACCCTGAAGGCGGAAAAGCCCCTGATCATCATTGATGCAAAAAATGAAAACCTGGAGCTTTCCTCACGGAATATTCCCGGGGTGAAGGTGCTGCGGGTGGAAGGGTTGAACGTCTACGATATTTTAAACCACAAAACCCTTCTGCTTCTGGCGCCTTCGATTCGACAGATTGAGGGGAGGCTGGCCGCATGAGAGCATATCGGATCATTAAAACGCCGCTGGACACGGAAAAGACCAATGCCCAGAAAGAGGGCTTCAATCAGGTGTCGTTTGAGGTGGACCCGTCCGCCAACCGGGTTGAGATCAAAAGGGCCGTGGAAAAAATTTTTAAGGTAAACGTCAAATCGGTTCGCACCATGAACCGAAAGGGAAAAGTCAAGCGAACCGGCCGGATTCTCGGGAAGCGCAAGGACTCGAAAAAGGCGGTGGTGACATTGGCGCCCGGGCAACGGATCAGTTTTTTTGACGGGGTATAAGCTGGGGGTAGGATAGATGGCAATCAAACGGGTTAAGCCGACATCGCAGGGGCGCAGGTTTCAGGAGTTTTCCAGCTTTGAGGAGCTGACGAGGACCACTCCGGAAAAAAGCCTTGTTCGGATTTTAAAGAAGAGCGGCGGGCGGCATGCAGGGGGACGGATCACCTGCCGGCACCGGGGGGGCGGGCATAAGCGGTATTATCGGATTATTGATTTTAAGCGGGACAAGGAGGGAATTCCCGCAAAGGTGGCCTCTATTGAGTATGATCCGAACCGCTCGGCCCGAATCGCCCTGTTGCATTACGCTGACGGAGAAAAACGCTATATCCTGGCGCCGGTGAATCTGTCCGTGGGGGATAAGGTCATGTCCGGCAAGGACGCCGACATCAAACCGGGAAACGCCCTGCCCTTAAGCCATATTCCGCTGGGCACTCATATCCATAATATCGAGGTTCAGATCGGAAAGGGGGGTCAGCTGGTCAAGACCGCCGGCGGATTCGCCCAGCTGATGGCCAAGGAAGGACGGTATGCGACGATCAAGCTTCCCTCCGGCGAGGTGAGGCTGGTGTTGCAGACCTGCAAGGCGAGCATCGGTCAGATCGGCAATGTGGAGCATGAGAATATTTCCGTGGGCAAGGCGGGTCGCACCCGCAGGCTCGGAAGGCGTCCGGAGGTCCGCGGGGTGGCGATGAACCCGGTGGATCATCCCATGGGCGGCGGCGAGGGCAAGTCCTCAGGCGGGCGGCATCCCTGCACCCCCTGGGGCAAACCCACCAAGGGGTATCGCACACGGAAGCGGAAAGCCAGTGATCGGTTGATCGTTAAAAGACGCAAGTAGCTGATGGATGATATTTAGAACTGAGGAGCGATTATGCCCAGGTCGTTAAAAAAAGGGCCGTACGTAGCGATAGATCTAAACAAAAAGGTGACGGCCGCCCAGGAGACCCGAAGCGCCAAGGTGATCAAGACGTGGTCCAGGCGGTCTACGATTATTCCGGAGATGGTCGGATTGACCCTGGCGGTGCATAACGGAAAAAAATTCATTCCGGTGTTCATCACCGAAAACATGGTGGGGCACAAGCTCGGGGAGTTCTCCCCCACCCGGATTTTCTATGGGCATGCCGGCGACAAAAAAACAAAGATCGCGAAATAAAAGCAGGAATGAAGGATATCGGAGATGGAGGTCAAGGCCACAGGAAGGTATATACGCATCTCTCCCCAGAAGGTGAGAAAGCTTGTCGGCGCCGTCAAGGGAAGACCGGTGGAGGCCGGCGTGAATGCCCTGAAGTTCATGCCCCATAAGGCCGCCGGCATCGTCGGGAAGGTCTTAAAATCGGCGGTGGCCAATGCAAGCCAGAATGCGAGTATGGATGTGGATTCGCTCGTGATCAAAAACATCATCGTGAATGACGGCCCCATGCTGAAACGGTTTAGCGCCAGGGCCAGGGGAAGAGGGGCGAGGATTTTAAAGCGCACAAGCCATATCACGGTCATTGTGGACGAAGGGTAGCCTTAAAAAGGAGGAGATCGCTTGGGTCAGAAGGTGAATCCGAAGGGAATGCGGATCGGCATTATTCGAACCTGGAACTCCAGGTGGTATGCGGGAAAGGATTACGCTCGATATGTTTACGAGGATCATAAGATCCGTTCGTTTTTAAAGAAGAAGCTTTTTCATGCCGGCGTGTCGAAGATCGATATTGAAAGATCGTCCAATCGAGTAAAGCTCAAAATCTATTCGGCCCGTCCCGGCATTATCATCGGAAAGAAAGGGGCCGAGATCGAGGCGCTTAAAAAAGAGCTTGAAAAAATGGTCTCCCAGGACGTCCAGGTGGATATTCAAGAGGTCCGCAAGCCGGAGCTGGACGCCCAGCTGGTGGCCGAAAATGTCGCCAACCAGCTGGTGCGGCGTATCGCGTTTCGGAGGGCGATGAAAAGGGCGGTGTTATCCGCCATGCGGTTCGGCGCCGAGGGGATTAAAATCATCTGTTCCGGCCGTCTGGGCGGCGCGGAGATGGCCAGGACGGAGTGGTACAAGGAGGGGCGCGTTCCCCTGCATACCCTGAGGGCGGACATTGATTACGGGTTTGCGGGTGCAAACACCTCCTACGGCGTCATCGGCGTAAAGGTCTATATTTTTAAGGGAGAGATCCTCAAGGAGGAGCAGCCCTCAGGAGACATCAAGTAGGAGTTGAAGGAGAGATGAAGACATGCTGAGCCCCAAGAAGACAAAGTATCGGAAACAGCAGACCGGGCGCATGAAGGGGAGGGCCTACCGCGGATCGACCCTGAATTTCGGGGATTTCGGACTTCAGGCGGTGGAGTGCGGAAGGATCAGCTCCCGACAGATTGAAGCCGTCCGTATCGCCCTGACCCGTCGGGTGAAAAGGGGAGGGAAGCTGTGGATACGGATTTTCCCGGACAAGCCGATCACAAAAAAGCCCGCCGAGACCCGGATGGGAAAGGGAAAGGGGGCGCCCGAGGGATGGGTCGCCGTGATTCGACCCGGAAGGATCCTCTATGAAATGGAAGGGGTCTCCAGGGAACTGGCGGCCGAGGCGTTCCGGCTTGCCGCCCATAAGCTTCCGCTGAAAACCAGGTTTATCGAAAGGGAGGCCAAATAGCTGTGGAGATCAAGGCTGTTCGAGAGTTGAGCAATGAGGAGCTGGAGGTCAAATCCAGGGAGATGGTGGAATCCCTGTTTACCCTGCGGTTTCAGAAGCAAGCCGGCCAGCTTGAAAATCCGAGCAGGATACGTCAGGTCCGCCGGGATCTGGCCCGAATAAAAACGATTCAGAGGGAAAGAAGGACCTCATAGACGGGTTTGTTGCCATGGAAAAAAAAAGGGGAATGAGAAGACAGATGGTGGGAACGGTTTTAAGCAATAAAATGGACAAAACCGTGACCGTCCTGGTGGAACGAACGGTCAGCCATCCGGTTTATAAGAAGTATATCAGGCGGCGATCCAGGTTCGCGGCTCATGATGCTCAGAACAGCTGTTCCATCGGAGACCGGGTTCTGATCACGGAATCCAGACCGATCAGCAAAATGAAACGGTGGCGGGTGAGCCGGATTATCGAAAAATCCGTTTAATACAGAGGAACACAGAAGATGATTCAGTCGGAGACAAGGCTGTCGGTTGCGGATAATTCAGGGGCCAAGGAGGTTTACTGCATCAAGGTTCTTGGCGGAACCCGGCGGAGGTATGCCAGCGTGGGGGATATCATCGTGGTGTCGGTCAAGGAAGCGATTCCCAACGCCAAGGTCAACAAAGGGGATGTCTTGAAGGCCGTGGTGGTCCGGACCAAAAAGGGGATTCGGCGGCCGGACGGCACCCATATTCGGTTTGACGATAACTCGGCGGTGCTGATCAATGAGCAGCGCGAGCCCATCGGAACCCGCATCTTCGGGCCTGTGGCCAGAGAGCTTCGCGCCCAGCGGTTTATGAAGATCATATCCCTTGCTCCTGAGGTATTATAGGGGGATTGGGTTTGGGGAGATAAAAAACCATGGAAAAGAAAAACGCCTGCCGTATTAAAAAAAATGACAAGGTCAAGGTGCTCACCGGTAAGGACAAGGGGAAAATCGGCAAGGTGATCCGTATCGATGAAAAAAAACAACGGGTGCTGGTGGAGCATGTGAACATGGTGAAACGTCACACCCGGCCCAGCGCCAAAAACAAGCAGGGCGGGATTATCGAAGGGGAGGCCGGGATTCACTGGTCCAACGTCATGCTGCTGTGCAACAAATGCATGGCCCCGGTTCGGATTCAGATGAAGCGCCTCGATGACGGCAAAAAGGTGAGGGTGTGCAGAAAATGCGGCGAACTGATCGATGCCTAATCGGGCATACCGGAGGAAGGTAGATGTCGGTCAAGGAATATTATGAAAAAGAGGTTGTCCCGAAGCTGATCGAAGAGTTCCATTATAAGAATATCTTTCAGGTTCCCAGGCTCGAAAAGATCACGTTGAACATGGGGATCGGGGGGGCGATTCATGACATCAAGCTGATCGATTCGGCCAAGGAAGAGCTTCGGCTGATCACCGGCCAGGCGCCGGTAGTGACCCGGGCCAAGAAATCGATCGCCGCCTTCAAGATCCGGGAGGGGATGCCCATCGGGTGCATGGTGACGCTGCGCCGGGGCCGGATGTATGATTTTTTTGAAAAACTGATTCATATCGCCCTTCCCCGGGTTCGCGATTTTAAAGGAATTTCTGCAAAGGCGTTTGACGGGCGGGGGAACTACACCCTCGGGATCAAGGAACACATCATTTTTCCGGAAATTGACTACGACAAGATCGACAGCATCAAGGGGATGAACGTCACGATCGTTACCACGGCCAAAACCGATGAGGAGGGCCGGGAGCTTTTAAGACGGTTGGGGATGCCCTTCCGGAATTAGGACGCAACTCAGCGGCCGGGATGGCAACGGGTTTGGAAAGTGATGATTTAAAGGAGAGGGATTTTGGCTAAAACATCTCTGATCATAAAGGCGAAACGCAAACCGAAATTTGAGGTCCGGAGATACAACCGCTGTCCGATCTGCGGCCGTTCCAGGGGGTATATTCGAAAGTTCGGAATCTGCCGGCTCTGTTTCCGAAATATGGCCGCGGAAGGGCTTCTTCCAGGGGTTATCAAATCCAGCTGGTAGGCCGATTGTTGTTGGAGTGGGCCTTGAAACCCTTATTTGCAAAAAAACAAACGGAGTAAACCATGTCATTGACTGATCCATTGTCGGATATGTTGGTCCGCATTCGAAATGCGGGAAAAGCGCGGCTTGAGAAGGTCGATATTCCCGGCTCCCGGCTGAAGGCCGCCCTGGCCGAGGTGATGAAGAAAGAGGGGTTTATTCGGAACTATAAGTTCATTCAGGACAACAAGCAGGGCATCCTTCGGATCTACCTGAAGTACGACCGGAATGAGCAGCACGTGATATGCGGCATGCAGCGGGTCAGCAAACCCAGCCGCCGGGTGTATGTGAAAGGGAAGGATGTAAAGCCGGTGCTGAATGGAACAGGCATTTCCATTCTGTCGACCTCCAGAGGGGTGTTGACGGACAGGGAGGCGAGAAAAGAAAGTCTCGGCGGGGAGATGCTCTGCAGAATCTGGTAGTCAAGGAGAGGGAATATGTCGCGCGTGGGGAAAAAGCCGATTCCGGTACCCGAAAAGATAAGTATCACTTATAATGACCGGCTGCTGAGCGTCAAGGGGGAGAAGGGAACCCTGACGCGGAAGATCCATCCGGATGTCGATTTAAAGATTGAAAAAGGACTTGTCACCGTCTGCATCGACCGGAGCGATAAAAAGACCCGGGCGTTATGGGGAATGACCCGGGCGCTGGTCGCCAATATGGTGACCGGCGTCTCTTCGGGATTTGAACGCGCCCTGGAGATCAACGGCCTGGGTTACCGGGCGGAACTCAAGGGAAAGGGGATCGATTTTCATCTGGGGTTTTCCCATACGATTGAGTTTCCCCTGCCGGAGGGGATCACCGCCAAGATGGATAAAAACATCATTCGGCTTTTCGGGATCGACAAGGACCTGCTCGGGCATACGGCGTCCGCCATTCGGCGGCTGAGACCGCCGGAGCCCTATAAGGGCAAGGGGATCAAGTACGCCGAGGAGCATATTCAGCGAAAGGCCGGCAAGACGGCCAAGTAAATCATGTGCTAAAATGGAAGGATGAACCATGGGTTCAGTGAATCGACGAACGGAGCAGCGGGCAAGACGTAAAAAGAGAATCCGCAAGAAGATGGTCGGCTCTTCAACGCGGCCGAGGCTTACCGTTTACCGCAGCGCCAAGCATATTTACGCCCAGATCATCGATGATACGCAGGGCGCCACCCTGGTTTCCGCCTCGACCATGGAAAAGGATGTCCGGGAAGACCAGAGGTTCGAAAACAAGCAGGCTGCGGCAAAGTTCATCGGCAAGCGGATCGCCCAGCGGGCGATGGATAAGGGGATTAAATCGGTGGTTTTTGACCGCAACGGGTTCAAGTATCACGGCCGGGTCAAATCGGTTTCCGATGCCGCGCGTGAGGCGGGGCTGGATTTTTAGGCAGACATAAGGAGGCATGCTCTTGCTCAGGAAAGAAGTGGAAGAAAATTTATATATCGACAAGGTGGTCCATATCAGCCGGGTGGCGAAGGTCCATAAAGGCGGCCGGCGGTTCAGTTTCAGCGCCATCGTTGTGGTGGGGGACGGCCGGGGGAGCGTGGGTTGCGGGCTGGGCAAGGCCCACGAGGTCCCCGAAGCCATTCGAAAAGGGATGGAAAAAGCGAAAAGGGACATGATCGCGGTCCCGCTCGTCGACGGCACGATCCCCTATGAGGTGACCGGAAAGTTCGGAGCGGGCCGGGTGCTGTTGAAACCCGCCTCCAAGGGGACCGGGGTGATCGCCGGCGGCGCGGTGCGGGCGGTTCTTGAAGCGGTGGGGGTTGAAAACATCCTGACCAAGTGCATGGGATCACGCAATCCACACAATGTGGTCAAAGCGACCCTGCGGGGGTTGAGGGATCTGCGGAGCGTGGAAACGGTTGCCTCCGGGCGTGGGATCAATGTTGAGGATTTTAAAAAGGGATTGTGATTCATATGAGCGGCGTTTTGAAAGTGACCCTTGTGAAAAGTATGGTCGGAAGGCCTGAGAAGCATCGCCGGGTGCTGCGCGGGATGGGACTGACCCGAATGAACCGGACCGTTGTGCTGAAGGATACCCCTTCCATTCGGGGAATGGTCCGCAAGGTTTCCCACCTGGTCCGAATGGAGGTGGAGGCATGAGTTTGAATGCGTTGAAGCCCTTAAAGGGGTCCAGATTTTCCCGGAAACGCAGAGGACGCGGGGCGGGTTCCGGTTTGGGGCACACGGCCGGCCGGGGGAGCAAGGGGCAGCTCAGCCGGTCGGGTGGAGGGGTTCGGCCGGGGTATGAAGGCGGTCAGATGCCGCTGCACCGCAGGCTGCCCAAGCGCGGGTTCACCAGCATATTCAAGAAAAACGTTTCCGTCATCAACATCAGGGATCTAAACCGGTTTGAGAGTGGATCCATGGTGGATGAGGCCGCATTGATTGGGGCCGGCCTGATCAGGGGAAAATACGATGCGGTCAAGCTTCTGGGGCAGGGGGAGATGGGTTCGCCCATCAATATCAGGGTCCACGCCATCAGCCAGAAGGCCAGGGAAAAGGTGGAGGCGGCGGGCGGGAAGGTAGAGGTTATATCCTGATGGTGTTTTCAGGCAGCGGTGTCGGCAATATTTTAAAGATTCCCGAGCTTAAACGGAGGATTTTAATCGCGCTGGGGTTTCTTGCGGTCTACCGTATCGGTGTGGCGGTGCCCACGCCGGGGGTGGACGGAGATGCCCTGGCCACCTTTTTCGCCCAGTATCGGGATACCATTTTCGGCATTTTCAACATGTTTTCAGGGGGCGCTCTGGAACGGCTTTCGGTTTTCGCCCTGGGGATTATGCCGTATATCAGCGCTTCCATTATCCTTCAGCTTTTGACCGTGGTGTTTCCTCATCTGGAAAGGCTGTCCAAGGAGGGGGAGCAGGGCCGGAAAAAGATCACCCAGTATACCCGGTACGGCACGGTCGTGCTGAGCATCATTCAGGGGTTCGGGATCAGCATCGGGCTGGAGAGCATGTCGGCTCCGGGGGGCATTACGATCGTGATCCATCCGGGCTGGGGTTTCAGGTTCATGACCATGATCACCCTGACCGCCGGCACCGCCTTTATCATGTGGCTGGGGGAGCAGATCAGCGAGCGCGGCATTGGAAACGGCATCTCCCTGATCATTTTCGCCGGGATTGTGGCCCGCATGCCGTCGGCCGTCGGAAACACCCTCAGCATGATGTCCACCGGTGAAATGGGGATTTTCGCGGTGGTGATCCTTCTGGTGCTCATGGTGGCCGTGGTCGGGGTTATCAATTTTATGGAGCAGGGACAGCGACGCATTCCGGTGCAGTATGCCAAGCGGGTGGTGGGGCGGAAGATGTACGGAGGGCAGACCACCCATCTTCCTTTGAAAATCAATACATCCGGCGTTATTCCGCCGATTTTTGCCTCCTCGTTGATCATGTTTCCCGCGACCCTGGCGAGTTTCTTCAGGGACGTGACCATCATGCAGTATGTGGCCGATGCGCTGAAACCGGGGTCTTTTATTTATGAGGGGATCTACGTCGGGTTTATTTTCTTTTTTTGTTATTTTTACACGGCGATCGTTTTCAACCCTGAGAACGTCGCGGAAAACATGAAAAAGTACGGCGGGTATATCCCCGGAATACGGCCGGGCAAGCGGACGGCGGATTACATCGACAAGGTGCTGACGCGGATCACCCTGGGCGGAGCGATCTATGTATCGGCGGTATGCGTGCTCCCCTCCGTGCTGATGACGAAATTTCACGTGCCGTTTTACTTCGGCGGCACGGCTCTCCTGATCGTCGTCGGGGTGGCCATGG
>DYLE01000083.1 GCA_020722245.1 Desulfonema limicola | reverse complement strand
AGGGCTTTCGCTGGTGGATCTCGATCTGTTAAACTCCCCCCTCTTGAACAGACCGGGGTTTTACTACCTGTGGCCTGCGGGGTTTTCGGAATAATTCGGTTTTAAAAAGCCGATCAGGGTTCTTTTAATGACGCAGCAGCAGGCGCAAGACAACGTGGTCATGCTCAGACGGTTTTTTCATGACCAGGGGTTTGCCGTCGAGGAGACGGCAAATGGGATCAAGCTGAAACTCGATTCAGGACACCTTGTGGATATTTATGCCCTGTTGAGGGATTCGGATGCATTCTGGGCAAGCGTCGAGACACAATCCGCGAATGCCAAAGAGCGGCGCCGTGAGATGGAGATGATTAAAAGCACCCTGTCGACAGGGCTGGCGGGTATTGCGGATATCGGCGAGTTTAAGGAAACCCAGACCCTGCATAACCGGTTTGTTCATGTCGCCACCCTGGAGATTTATAACGCCGTGGCCTATCACGGCATGATCATCCTCGGGGATGAGCCGCTCACAGAAAGTCAAGAGGCAAGCCGGCTCAAAGAGACCGTGAGAATGGAGACGCCGGCCGCACCGGAGAAGACCGAAAGTCCGTCTTCGGCGTCCGATCTTGACCAGGTGATTGAAAAGCTGGAATCGGTGGATGGGAAAATGCTCCGACAGGCCCTGGACATGATGAACCTCAAGCGCTCAAGCACGGTGCGGCTTGCCCTGATGCGCATATTCCGCAGTACGGCCAGCGAGGAGGAACTGATTCGCACTGTTAAAGCTGAAGCAGGCCGGATCGTTTTGCCCGAGGACCGCGATGAACTTGAAATGATCAGGTTGTTGAGTGCACACGGGTTTCTTGAGCCGGTGGTGGCGCTTCTGTACCGGGAGGTGTTTCGGGGACGCAAATCAGGTGAAAAAATTTAACCCCTTTTAAGCCGTGATCAGGGTTTTCGCACGGCGCGCACCGCCCCGCATTCTATGGCATCCTTTTGGGTGATTTCCCATTGAGGGCTTTCCCCCCTGCCGAACACGGTGACGATGGTATGCCAGCCATCGGCATAGCGGCTATGGTTTTCAGCCGTCCAGTAGAAGGTGTTTGGAACGGAGGGGAAATACGGGGGGGTTTGATATATCCCGGTCAGTTCATCCGGTGTGGGAAGCCGCCAGTCCCGGTAGCCGCCCGTGGAGAGGTTTTTCACATAGCCGCCCGCCTGCTCGTAGGTGAGGCAGGATTCGGGATTTATAATTTTTGAGTCTAGAAGAGACCACATCAGTCCTGTTTTTTGATCCAGGATCACCCCGTCTGTTTTTTCCACAAACCGGCCCGCGGTCTGTAAAAGCTGGCTTCGGATACGGGCCTTTTCCCTCTCCACGGCCTGGGAGGCTGAAAGGGATTCAAGCCGTCTTATCTCCTGTTCGATTTTTCCCTTTGTGGGGGCATTGGGGTAGGCGGCCAGGTAATCCTCGTAGATTTTCTGAGCCGCCTTTGCGTCATCCTGCTTTTCGGCTTTTTGGAACAGACTTTCAAAGACCTTTTCATACCGGATTCTTTCTTCAAATGCCGGGAGCAGCTCCTTTAACTGGTCCGAATGGCTGTTGTCATAGATATCGATATAGCTTTGGCAGAGCCTGACGCATTCCTCCCAGTTCTCGTTTTTTTCATGCAGGGGGAGCTCTTTTTGCACAAACAGGTAATACTCGTCGCTCATCTCCTCGATCATTTGACGGATCTGCTCCTGGTGCGGCCCGTTCGAGTGTTTCTGCTGATAACCCTGAATGGCGGAGATTTTTTCTCCGGCTGTTCCGCTGAGAACCACGGCGGTTACCGCCTCAAAGTCCCTTTTTTCAATGGTTTCAAGAAGCCTCTGGATATGATCATTCGCCGGGTTCCGGTATTGGGTGCCGGGATTTTTTTCAAGAAAGCCCTGAAACAGAGCCAATGCCTTTTCATACGCGCCGTTCTGGGTGAGCTTCTCTGCCTCTTCCACGAGGCGGTTGAAATCCCGTGTGTCTATTTGGGATTCAATCTGCCGGATGAGGGCTTTGGCCTCGGCGACGGTTTCTGCTTTTTGATGGGTGGCGGCATACCCCTTGAGCAGTTGAAGCTTTTTTTCGAGAACCGGCTGTTTTTCGACCTGGGCCAGCAGGGCGCGGTATTCGGATTTGACGGCGTTTTTCCGGTGAAGCTCGGTCAGGTAGAAGGAGAGGAGCAAAAGGGCCGCCACCCCCAACACGGCCGCTGCAGCGATCATGATGATCTTTTGTTTTTTTTCGGGTTTCTGTTCCAAGGCATATCCTTTTTTTTTGCTGTAGGTTTTGATGTAATCGGCCGCCTCTTTGCGCTCCATGCCGATTTCTTCGGCTTTTTTGATCAGGATTTCAAAATACTCGTGGCGGATTTTTCCATCGATGGCGGCAACGTCGATATCCGAGTCGATAAAGGCGCGCCTGGCCTTGGCCAGGGAGATGTCATAGGCGTACCGGCCTTCGTCGGTTCTGAATATCGTCAGGCATTGCCCCGCCAGAATGCTGCTGGCCGTGACTTCCGCGTCTTTTTTGCTGATGTCCGCAAGCTCCTTTTTTTTCAAGGCGGCCTTTTCCTGGAGGGTTTCCAACGGGGAGGTCTCCGGAAGGCCGAGAAATTCGTAAAGGGAGTTTTTTTTGATGACCTTTAAATTTTCAACAATCGTTTTTTCGATGGCTTTGTCCAGAAGCCTGGGCTGTTCAATTTTTTCCTTGTCGGTTTTGGTGATGGGACACCTGACGCGCCTTTTGATTTCTTCGACATCCATGGCATGGCGCTTGGCGATTTTTGCGATTTCCGCTTCTGTGACATACCCCTTTTCCATCCTGAGGCTGATTTCCAGATCAATCCGGGCGAACCTTTCTTCTTTTTTGGCATTGATCCGGTCATCGATCACTTCTTTTTCAATGCCGTGGATTTCGGCCAGGCGCAGGACATCGGCGTCGGCGATGTATCCCTTTCCCATCAGGATGTCGATATGCCGGTCGATCTCAGCGTATTTGCTCTCCTTTCCCTTTTTTAATATTTCCCTTGCGGCCAGGGCCTCCTTCTGCCGGTCTTCCCGGGAGATCATGACCCGCTGAATTTCAGGGATCAGGCTGATGTTTTTTTGCGCTTGCAGCCCCTTGGTCGGGTGGTTGCGAAGCCTGCTCCATTCGGCTTTTTTTCTCTGGATGGCCTCCCAGATGACCTTTGAATCGTTTTCCGGAGGATCAATGGAGAGGTCAAGCAGTATATAAAAATTATCGCGTTCCATCGATTAACCTTGATTCCTCATGCCGCCCATGAGGCGGTGAGCAGAAAATAAGGGTGATTCGGGCAAGGGGTTCGGTATAACCGGGGCATGCGTTTTATCGCATCAATGGATCACAAGGTTTTGGGACCTGGCCATGGCCTTCTCAAGGGCTTCGCCGGAAATGACGCAGGCGGTATCCAGAACCACTTCAACCTGGCGGGATTCCCGGGTTTCCATGGCCGTCATATGAAGCCGGCCCTCTTCGTTGAGCGTAAAGGTGATCTCAATGGGCAGATCGGCCGGGAGGTTGGGGGGGAGGTTCAACACTGCGGTTTTGATTTCCACCCCGTATTCCACCGGCACCTCCACCTGGCTGGTCTCGCTTTCCATGATGCGGATCAAGACCGAACTCTGATTTTCAACAGCGGTGTAGAAGTTTTTTTTCGCTGTCACCGGAACCCCGGTGTTTCTCAGGACCAGGTTGATGAGCACGGGCCGGTTTTGGGGGTTATGCGCCACGACCCCGAAGCTTTTGCTGGTGACATTTTTTACCCTGAGCATGGCGCTTTCAACGCTCGGCAGGGTATATCCGGCCTCGTCGGCGACCTGCTGCGCGGCCTTCTTGACATCCTCAATGCTGAGCTCCTTGTTTTCAATCAACTCAGGGATATCCTCGATCTGCTGGATGGGCCTTAAGGTTTTGCCGGCGAGCCTTTGAATAAGCCTGTCGTTCAGCCCGAGCTTCCAGCCGTAGATGGCCGCCCCTTTTGCCACGGCTTCATCCGGGTCATAGATTTTAGGCGTTACGGAGAACTCCTTTTCAATCCGCTTCACCACCTGGGGCATACGGGTCGATCCGCCCACCAGGATGATTTCATCAAAATGGTCAT
The DNA here is from genome assembly GCA_020722245.1 of Desulfonema limicola. Taxonomy (GTDB): domain Bacteria; phylum Desulfobacterota; class Desulfobacteria; order Desulfobacterales; family Desulfosalsimonadaceae; genus DYLE01. The sequence goes on along the minus strand of DYLE01000083.1, from coordinate 5,763 downwards.
ACCTTTTGGCTTTCGCCTCCTCAAGCATTCCCTTGGTGAACTCAATGGTTCTTTCCAGAAGGTCCTCGGTGATCTCCTCAAATTTTTTGCGCTCCAGCAGGACCTTGACCCGCTCCCCGCCGTGGGTGATTGAGATCGGGGTTCGTTCCCGGCGGCTTAGGATTTTTTTGGCCTTTTCCGCTGAAAGCTGAAGGTCCTGCCAGGTATCCGGGTCTTCAAGAATATCCGCGGTGGTTCCGGTCTGGGCCTGAAACAGCTCCACCAGATGCGCGACGATCCGGTCGTCCCAGTCCTTTCCGCCCAGATGGTGATCGCCTCCGGTACAGATGACCTCCACGGAGTCCCTGCGGATATCGATCATGGTGACGTCAAAGGTGCCGCCGCCGAGGTCGTAAACCAGGGCGACGCTGTCTTGGGTGGAATCTAAAGATCCGTAGGCGATGGCCGCCGCTGTCGGTTCATTGATGATCTGCCTGACGTTGAATCCGGCGATCTCCCCGGCCTTTCGGGTGGCTTCCCGTTCATTGATCCCGAAGTAGGCGGGGCAGGTGATGACCACGTCGGTCACCTTTTCGCCGAGGTACTGCTCGGCATCCTGGGCAAGTTTTTTTAAGATATAGGCGGAGATCTCCTCGGGATGGTACTCCTCTCCGTTGTGTACAAAAACGAAATTGGGCTCCCCCATGGAGCGTTTGATGAAGCTGACCACATCGTTGGGATAAAGCTTTGCGCTCTCCTTGGCCACGTCGCCCACCACAATGCTGTCTTCATCAAAAAAAACCACCGAGGGGGTCACCCTTTCATTTTCAGCATTGGGAATGATGACCGCCTTGCCGAATTCATCCACATAGGCGATGGAGGAGTAGGTGGTGCCCAGGTCGATTCCAAAGATGCGGTTTGCCTGTTGGGTCATGGGATTTTTTCTTCCTCTGTTGATGTGTTGATGCCTGTGTCAGGGGCCTTTTTTACATAGACCGAAACCATTTCCGGGCGGATCACCCGGCCGTCCCATTCATAGCCCGAGCGCAGATGTTCGGCGATTTTTTTGTCCTTTTCCGGATCTTCGGTTTCAATCTTCTTGACCACCCGCTGGCGTGCGGGATCGAGGTCATTCCCCTCGCAGGTAAACGGCACCACGCCTTCCAAGGAAAATAAATCCTCAAGGTCCGAGGCGATGCATTCAATGTAGGATAGCAGTTTTTGACTGACCTCATTATGATCCGGGTGGTTTTGGTAATGAAGGGTACACTTTTTGATGTCATCGACGATTTTGATGATGTCCGTGAACACCCGTTGCAGGTATTTTTTTATAAGTCCCTGGCGGTAATCCTGAAGGGCGTGATGCAGATCATCAATGATTTTTTCCTTGTGCTGATCGTATTTAAGCTTGCTTTCAAAGGCATGAAAAAGGTTATCGATCTGCCTTTTGATGCCTTTAAACGGGTCTTCCCCCACCGCCTGATCCCGGATCCCTTCAGCCTCGGGTTCGGCCTCGATTTTCGGGACGATCTCCTCCACCGGTGCGACAATATCGGCATCTTTTCCGATAATCAGGCTAAGCGTCATGCCTGAATCGGCGGTGTGGTTTTCATTATCCATTGGTCTGAACCGAACTCTTCAATATTTATAATTATTTCTGTAAATTAAAAAAAATAGCAGGCTGTTGTCAAGTAAATTTTGTTTTCGGGTCAGGCGTAGTCGGATACGGTTTTTTTGAGCCAATCCACCCATCGATCAATACCCTGTCCGGTTTTGCAGGAGACCTCAAAAATTTCGATGCCCGGGTTGAGCCTTTTCACCCGTTCTTTTAACAGCTTGGGGTTGAAATCCGACAGGGGAAGAAAATCGATTTTGTTGATCAGCAGCACATGGCATTTGGAGAACATCAGAGGGTACTTCAGCGGCTTGTCGTCCCCTTCCGGAATGCTCAAGATCATGACGTCTTTTGTGGCGCCGGTGTCAAACTCCGCCGGGCAGACCAGGTTGCCGACGTTTTCGAGAAAGATCAGATCCACCGCGCCGGCATCAATGGCTGCGAGCCCTTTTGTCACCATGGACACATCACAGTGACACGATCCCCCGGTTCGCAGCTGAACGCTTTGAATCCCGGCTTGGGCGATTTTTTCCGCATCCACCAGAGAGTCGATATCCGCCTCGATGACCGCGATTCGAAAATCGTTCTTTAAGGCTTCGATGGTTTTAAGAAGAAGGCTGGTCTTGCCGGACCCCGGCGATGACATGAGGTTGATCAGGCATGTTTTTTCCCTTTTCAGCCGTTGCCTTAATTCTTTTGCTGCGGCATCGTTGTCTGCGAGGATATCCTCCTTGACCTCGATGAGTTTGATGTCCTCCATGGTCATTGCGCCTCCATTTCCTTGATAAAGTATTCCCTGCCCGAAATGAGTGAAAAATCTCCTTTGTTTGAGCAGTGCGGGCAGATGATTTCGCCGAGCTGTTCCTTTTTGACCTCCATCTCATGCTGGCATCGGTTACATTTGAACACAATCGGCACCTTTTCGATTTTCAGGATCGCATTTTCCGCCACGGTTCCTTTGCTTAAATAATTAAAATAGTTTTGTATCCACTCCCCTTCCAGGTCGCTCAGCTCGCCGATTTTGAGGGTGATCGAAACGACCCGGCTGACCCTGTTCATTTGGGCATGCTTGACAACGATGTTAAGAATTTTTTCCGTAACCGGCAGTTCATGCATATTCGCACGCTTTTTTTTGTTGCTCCTAAATCTGCATGGCTCAACGACAGGTTAACTTTCAGGATAAAATAAATCGTGCTTTCGTTCAAGCTTCAAAAGAATGCTTGAAAAAATTCAGGGATAAAGCATCGGCCTGAATGGCGTAACCGAGAAAATGCCGATGCAGAGGATCTGGCAAAAAACGGCGTGATGATCAGGCATGAATTTTTAAGAGAAAACCCGGCGCCATATGGGTCAGGCCTCGTCGGCAGCGCCGGTTTCTGAGCCCCTCGCCTTTTTCCTTTTCATAATCAGCCAGGGCAGACCCAGCACGAACAGGATGAAAAAGAGCATCACCCCGTATTCCATGATTTTTGTGGGATGGAGCAGTTTTTCGATATACGGATCGGTGATCATCATCTCACCCCCCACCTTGCCTAAAATAGCCGCGCCGATGTAGAGGATGATGGGGTACCGGTCCATGAGCATGGAAAGCACGCCTGCGCCGGCCACCACCAGGGGAATGCTCAGGACCAGGCCAAAGAGCAGCAGAAAAAGGTTTCCGTGGCAGGCGCCGGCAACCGCCAGCATGTTGTCGATGGCCATGCTGATGTCCGCCACCACAATGATCCAGACGGCCTGGGACACTGAACCTGCTGCTGTTTTATGAGACCCTTCCTCATCCTTGGCCCCCATGAGAAGAAGCTTGACGGCGATCCAGATGATAATCCCGCCGCCCGCAAACTTGACGAACTGAATGAGCAAAAGCTGCGCGCAGATAAAGGTCACCGTGACCCGCAGCAGGACCGCGGCTCCGGCGCCCAGGATAATGCCCCATTTGCGGTGTTTTCCATGCAGGTTCTGCACGGCCATGGCAATGACCACGGCGTTGTCCCCGGCCAGAACCAGGTCAATCAGGGTGATGCCCAGAAAGGCGGCCACAAACTCCGGCGTAAATTCAATGCTTCCTAGAAAACCAAAACTCATATATCGTCAAAATCCTCTTAAAAATAAACGGTTAAATCATAAAGACCGGCTTCGACTCAGAATGCTTCAAAAAAGGCATCCCTTACGCCGGATTGTTGATCTTTATTCTGAATTCACGTAAAGTTTTTGGCGTAGGCAAAACCATTTATCAGCAAATTATCATTTAGCAAATAAATTTTTTTAATAAAGTTTATTTGACATAAAATAGATTTTTTAATAGATAATACTCCTTTAATTTTTTCGACCATATGCCATAATTTTAAAGAAAATAGAGGTGTCCATGACGATTGACAAGCTGTTTAAAATTTTTACGCCCAAGGATCACACCTTTTATCTTTTGTTTGAGGAGGATGTGGCGAATCTTTTAAAAATCGCTGAGCTTCTGTGCCGTCTGATGAATTCGACGGATTCCTCCCAATGGATCTCCTTGATTCAGCAGATCAAGGCCCTGGAACGCGTCGGGGACGAGATTTCCAACCGCATCCTTGACAATCTTGACAAGTCCTTTATCACCCCTTTTGACCGGGAGGACATTCAGGCCCTGGCCACATCCATTGACGATGTGGCCGATAACATCAACCGGGCGTGCAACCGGATCATGCTCTACAAGCCCAAAACCTTCATGGTGGAATTCTCAAAACTGGCGGACCTGATCATGGAGGCGGCCCGGCTCATCGAGAGCGGCATCAAAAATATCAAAAGAACCGACAGCAACCCGGAATTGACCGAGGTCTGTATTGAGATCAGCAGGGTGGAAAACAGGGCCGATGATATCTACCACAAAGCCATTTCAAGGCTGTTTGAAGAGGAGGCCGATCCCATCGAGCTGATCAAGATCAAGGATATCTTAAAATCCCTGGAACGGGCCACAGATCACGCCAAAACCGTATCCACCATATTTAAAACCATCGCCATCAAACGCACCTAGCCGATAAAAGCCGAAACAGATCATGCTATTCGTCGTCATTGTCACCATCGGAATCGCGCTTCTCTTTGATTTTTTAAACGGGATGAACGATGCGGCCAACTCCATCGCCACCATTGTATCAACAAAGGTGCTCTCCCCCAGGGCGGCGGTAGCGTGGGCTGCTTTTTTTAATTTCATCGCGGCTTTTTTTTTCGGGGTTCATGTGGCCACCACCATCGGCAAGGGGATCGTGGATCCCCAGATCGTGGATGAATACTACGTATTTTCAGCGCTCATCGGCGCGGTGCTCTGGACCCATTACTGCACCCGTTTCGGGCTGCCCATCAGCGTCTCCCACGCCCTGATCGGCGGCATGATCGGGCCCGCCGTGGTTTCCGGAGGGGTTAGGTTTCTGGTGGCGGGCGGCATTATCAAGGTGGTCGCGTTTATTGTTTTATCGCCTGCGATCGGGTTTCTGCTGGGGCACATTCTGATGGTGATTACCTTGAATCTGTTTAAACGGAAAACCCCAAGCCGGGTGGATTCTCTTTTTCGCATGATGCAGCTTCTTTCGTCTGCGATTTTCAGCCTGGGCCACGGCTGCAACGACGCCCAGAAAACCATGGGGATTATTGCCGTGCTGCTTTTCACTTCCGGTTTTCTCGGCCCCGAATTTTATGTGCCCCTTTGGGTGATTCTCGCCGCCCACACCGCCATCGCCCTCGGCACGCTGCTTGGCGGATGGCGGGTGATCCGCACCCTGGGCGTGGGTTTGACGGATTTGAAACCGGTCCATGGTTTCTGCGCGGAAACCGCGGGCGCTTTTACGATCATCGGCGCGTCCCTTTTCGGCATTCCGGTCAGCACCACCCACACCATCACCGGCTCCATCATGGGGGTCGGCGCCACAAGACGGGTCTCCGCGGTCCGCTGGAACCTGGCGACCCACATCGTCTGGGCCTGGGTCCTCACCATTCCCTGCGCCATGATCGTTTCAGCCGTCGTTTACCTGATTTTAAGGCTGTTTATTTGATCCCGCAGATGAGGGACGGTCATGAATTAATGAATAACTATTTTATAGCACGGCACTTCTGGGTTTGCGCCGTTTATTGATTTCAAGAAACGGCCTCCTCTTAAAAAAATTACGGGTCTTTGAGTCGTCTTGCAACGTAGGATTTTT
>DYLE01000082.1 GCA_020722245.1 Desulfonema limicola | reverse complement strand
ACTGACTGCCCTCTTTCTTGAGCCGTTCTTTGAGTTTATTCCAATACTTCCGTGCCGCCTGGTGATCCGGCTGCTGGATCAGGGCCGCGATAATATCCACAACGGAGAAATACCAGGTTTCCGCTTTCTCGTCATAAATCCGCCGAATTTTGAAATTCTCGAATACGGCCAGAGCCTTGTTGTTTATCATACATAAACTCCTGTTCTATCCATAGACTTCGTGTTGACCGCCCGGACAACATTCCCCCTTGCCTGTTCCAGGATTGAGACGATGCGGGTAAAGAGCGCCTCCGGTTTGGCCGCCGGGACTTTGCGCTTCGGCTTACTCATCGCAGGCTTCCTCGCTTGCCTTGTCATCGGCAGGCATTGGACGGACCATGGACTCGATGAAGGCGATCTCGTCTTTGGTTAGGCCGTATTTCTTGTAGAGTTTTTCGTCTGTCCAAGTATCAATTAAATCCTGCATAGGCACCAATGAAAACACGCCACGAGGTGAGTCCTGAGTGTTTTTCTTTAGCAGTACCAAAAAACGAAAAAATCTCGTTTTTATGTAAGACAATACGGCATTCGCCAATTTTTTTGTAGAATATGGGCCGATAACCAAATAGGTTTCAGTACAACAGCTCCCTGGTTCTCCCAAAAAAGGCTTGTTAAGAATTTGGTGTGGGAAGTCCTCCCCAGCCCCATAAGCACGGGTCAAATAGATCTTCCATTTGTCAACCCAATCAAGACGCTCAGGAATCTGTTTTCGCTCGATATAGCCCACTTGTTTGTTGGCATATATTTTTATAGCCCCATTAAAATTTTGCTTCCTGAATATCCGAAAATCGGTGGGCAGGCCAAAAGGCTTTCTTACACTCACCTGTGTTTCAAAACTTGGTTCCGAACGCTGGCGCACCTTTTTGAGAATAGGAATCGCCTCATTATATCTTATAAAATCAGAGAAGCCTGGTTCGAGCAATGGACGTACAGAAACAGTATGTAAGTTTTTCCGTATAGTTCTGACTGTGCAAGGACCCACATAGTCTTTTGCCCAAAGAAAGTAACATACCCCCCCTTTGATTGATACTCCAGGGAAGCATTCCGCTGATACAGGATAATCAACGAGATGCTGAATGTGCGTATCATTAAGCATTTCGGAGCGAAATTCATCGAGGCCCTTTCCTCCTGAAAACCAACGCGACGGAATGATCATTGATAGAAAGCGAGGATTTAATTTTTTTGCCTGCTGAATAAAGCGATGATACAGAGGCATAGCACTTGCTTGGGCCCCCCCATCGCTCAACTGGTAAGGCGGGTTGCCTATGATTACGTCAAATTTCATGTTGAATATCTCCTCCGGCTTGTCTGTGTGGATGAATTGATAGGCGTGGGTTTCCAACTCCGGGCCTCGGTCGTAGGCTTCCTGGCTGGCTCCGCAGAAGGCGCAACGGCCGTTCTCCCAGGTATGGTCCACGCGTCTAAAGCGAATATTGCCCTGGGGGTTGTCGAAGACCTCGCAGACGGAGTATTTGCCGTCGGCTTTCTTGGAGCAGTAAACAGAGCGGCGCGAGAGCAGCGCGGTCAGCTCCGTGATGCCGAGCCCGTAAAGCTGGTTTTTAAAGATATGGTTGATGCGTTTCTGGCGGTCGGGGATTTGTTTCTCCAGCCCTTGTCAAGGCGTTTGGCGATCTCGCGCAGAAACACGCCGGACTTGCAGCCGGGATCGAGAAAGGTGGCCTTCCTGTCGGACCAGAGTTTTTCCGGAAGCAGGTCAAGGATCCGGTTGGCCAGTTGCGGCGGGGTGAAAACCTCGTCGCTGCTCAGGTTGGCGATGCAGGAAAGCACGTCGGGGTTGTAGCCGCTATTGTTGAGCATGGGCGATCTCCAGGAAATGAACCGGGGGATATTCCTTGACCGGTTCGTTTAAGTCGGCGACATTCCCCTCGTCGCTGAACAGCAACATTTGATGCTGTTTTTCCACCAGAAACGACAACATAAAATCCCGCCGCTTGAGCATGCTGCCATTGACCGGCGACCACTCTGAAAACACAATCGGCTTTCGGGGTTGGTCCTGGGTCTTGAAATCGAGGGCGTTGCCCCAGATGATGTTTTTTCCCAAAATGAATCGCACCGCTTCCCGGCAATCGTCGTTCGTCTTGTGTTTAAACAACCGCAAATAAACCCGATCGAATATTCCGAAAAGCCGTTGCCGGCACTGCTCGACATTATCTTTTTGTATATCCACGCCGTAGATGGAAGAGACGGCCAGAACTGCGTAACGCTCGAAATCCAGTTGGGACTTGCCGTATCGCTTCTCGACCACCGCGAGTTTCCGTTCCAGAATCACGGTCAAAAAGTTCCCGGTGCCGCAGGCCGGTTCCAGAAACCGCGATTCGATCCGCTCTGTTTCCTGCTTCACCAGATCGAGCATGGCGTTGACCTCCCGCTTCCCGGTCAACACCTCGCCATGCTCGGCCACCCGTTTTTTGGATATAACCTGTTCTTCCATTGGCTTCTTGTCTGTCATCCCCGAGGGCTAAAGTTGCTAATCAGCCGCGCGGGTTTGGCGTCGGCTGAAGTGGGGGGTACGCCATATCTTTCGTTCATGCAATGGACAAGGCATGAACCTCTCGCGACAGCCGATCTCCGATGCGATCCTCTTCCTGGGCGAGGTCAAAGTGGCTCTGAAGATTGAGCCAGAATTGAGGAGAGACGCCAAAATAGCGTCCAAGACGCAATGCGGTGTCGGCCGTGATGCCCCTGCCGCCATGAACAATTTCATTGATCCGGCGGGGAGGAACGCTGATGTCCTTTGCCAGGCGGTACTGCGAAATACCCATGGGCTTGAGGAATTCCTCCATGAGAACCTCGCCCGGGTGAATAGGGGATATCTTTCTCTTGCTCATGTTACTGCTCCTGATGATAGTCGACGATCTCCACGTCATAGGCGTTGCCATCGTGCCATCGAAAACAGATGCGCCACTGATCGTTGATCCGTATGCTATGTTGCCCCAACCTGTTTCCGCTCAACGCCTCAAGCCGATTTCCGGGTGAGACCCGCAGCGAGTTGAGATCTGGAGCGGCGTCAATCATCCAAAGCTTGCGCATTGCCACACGTTCGATATTGCGGGGCAGGTTTCGTGCATGCTCTCGCTGGAATATCTTCTCAGTGTCTCGGCACCGGAATGATCTGATCATGGCTGTAATATAACGCGCGGCGGTAATAACGTCAAACGTTATTTGTGTCTTTGTGGCGGGCAGAAAATTTATATAAATAAGGGATGTTGTTGACAAATTGTACAAACTAAATCCTTCTTAAAATCTGGGCGATGCCGGAATTGGTTCCTTTGGAAGCTCTGCCCCATGCCACACGGCAACGATCCAAACACCATTGTTTTTGCATTTATAAAAAAAGCGGTAGGGTGAGACCATAACCTCCCGGTAAGGCAAATCTGGAAATTCGGGTATGCTCCCACCGGATTCGGGAAAATCTTCGAGTCTTTGTAGAATCTTTTCAACTCGATTGCGAAAACTTAAAACATCCGAGGGTTTATCTTTACAGATATAAGATAGCGCAGACAAAAATTGAGCCCGGGCAGATGGCGTGAATTGAACTTTCACAAGGGGGCCTTGGCCAAAAGGGAGTCGGCTTCAGCAAGGACAGAATCCAGATCATATCCTTTGCCTGCTTCTATCTCTCTGTCACCTTTAGCTAAAAGGCGTAAAATTTCTTTATGTTAATCAATATAATGAAACCGCCGCTGAAATGCAAAACAACCCCTATGGTCCGGATGGCAGGGCTGGCGCGTCAGGTGATACGATGGGGTTTTTGGGTCTTTATTTCTTCTTTTCTTTTTTTGCTTTTCGTTTTTCCTTTAAAGTCAGCTGAGCCTTTTTCTGTTGTTCTCTTTTGCCCTTGTCTTTTTTTCCCTGGTCACCCATATCGGTTCCTCCTTGGTTGAAAGTGAGGGAAGAAAAATTTACAGCTATCCGATTATAACATCCTTGTAATACAATAAATCTTTTTTTGTTGACATTCTATAATATGCATATGTACAATATGTACAAAATAAACATTTTATAAATTTGAGGGGCTTATCATGATTAATAAAATAACAACCGCTGACGCCAGGAAAAAATTTTCAAACATCATCAACAGAGTTGCTTTTGGGGATGAATCCTTTGTGTTGACCCGGAGGGGAGAGCCGGTTGCCGCGATTGTTTCTTTGAAAGAGCTTAAACTCCTGCAGGAGATAGAGGACCGGATCGACATTGAGGATGCGTGGAAGGCCAAAAAAGAGCCTGGAGAGCCAATCCTCTGGGATAAATTGAAAGAGGAACTCGCGCTTTGAATTATCGTATTGAGGTCAAGGTCTCGGCGGCAAAAGCGCTGAAAAAGATACCCAAAGCTGATCAAAAGCGTATAGCCGATAAAATCGACAGCCTGGCGGAAGCCCTGCCAAATCCTGATACAACCAAAATGAAAGGCAATAATCCTTTTCACAGAATACGTGTTGGAGACTATCGAATAATCTATGAAATCCAAGAAGATGTTCTCTTAATTCTGGTTGTGAAAATCGGCCACCGAAAAGATATATATCACAATCTTTCCTGAACCTCCCATTTTTTTTACATGAATCGGGGTTGTCTTTTTTTGTAAATGCTTTCCAAAAACTTCAATGGTTTTCATTTCTTCTTTCGGCATCGGGCGTCAGGACTATGGGATCAACTCAATGGTCACCAGCACCGATTGGTTTTTGAGTAAACCTGTTTTGGGCGGAGGGGTTGGATAGTCCCCGTAGGCCCTGAGCCGGACGATGAACCGGTCGTATTGATCGGCCGAAATCTCGATTTGGATGGATGCGGGCCGGCCTTGGGCATCCTTTGCCACAAAGACCACCCTGCCGTTTACCTCGCCGACCATGCGCTCGATGCGCTGAAGCAGGTCCTCCACGGGCCGGGCCGGTTCTTCCGGCATGGCGGCGGCCTCCATGCTTTTGGCTGGCAGTGCCGAATCCGATGCGGCGTAGGTCTGCATCTGCCGCGTCACCTCATCCTTATCCTCAATCCCGGCGGCCTGATCCGCAGCTGCCGGGGCATGGACAGCGGATTTTTTCTCTTTCGGCTTAAGCCTTAGGGTAATGAGGGCCGGTTCCGGTCGCCGGGTTTCTTGTTTGGCAGGTCCCGCCTTCATTCCCTGCGGCAGGGCCGCGCCCATGGGCTTTTCAGACGCGCCTTCCCTTAATGCCGCTTCATCGGCTTGATCTTTCCCGGCCTGGACCGCAAGCTTTTCCCGGTTGAAAGCCGGTTCGGAAACCATCGGCGCTTTGGTCATGATTTCCTCATTGAGGACCTGCCGCCGAAGGAGCGGGTCTTTCTGAATCGGAGAGATAATCACAAAGATCAGCAGGCCCAGGGCCGCCGCGGTCACCAGTTGCAGGGGGATTTTGATCCTAAACGGCATAAACAGGGCTTTGCCTATCCGTTTGATCGTTGATTCCGCATCTATTTTCGCATGCAGCTTATCCAGAAAATCAGGCGGGGCCTCAATCTTCGGCATGCCGGCGAGCTGATCCATAACCCCTTTTAACGATTCCAGCCTCGCCCTGCACCGGGGGCAGGTTTTAAGGTGGCGGTCCACCTGGTTTCGCGTCGCCTCATCCAGAAGGTTGTCGAGGTAATCCGATAAATATTTCTCAATATACAGGCGCGTCATGGGATCAGCCCTCTTAATCTTTTTTGAAGATCCGCCCTTGCCCGGGCCAGGGTTGACTTGACGGTGCCGGGTTTAAGCCCGGTGATCCGGCTGATCTCCTCATAGGACAGTCCTTCGATATCCCGCAACACCGCCACGGTTTTTTTGTTGCCGGAAAGGGCGCTAAGCGCCCGGCTGATCTGCTCGGCGCGTTCCTTTTGCTCCAGCCTTTCCACGGGGGTGTTGGAGGCCTCCGGCGCGGTGTTTTGCGCCTCGCAGTCAAGGGACGGGACAGCGGCGTCCAGCCGGCGCATCCATTTTTTATACCGGTATTCTATTGAATTGATGCGGTTTTTACAGGCGTTGACGGCGATCCGGTAAACCCATGTGGAAAACGCCGATTCAAACCTGAACCGGTTTAATGACCGAAACACCTTGATAAACACCTCCTGGGCGGTATCGTCGGCCTCATGGTAATCCCCCAAAAACCGGTAACACAGGTTAAACACCCGGTCCTTGTGCCGGTTCACCAGCGCGTCAAACGCGCGGGCCTCGCCGCTCAGATAGGCGCGGATCAGGGCGTCGTCAGGGACGGGGCGTTCGGTTGAGGGAATCTGTTTATTCATGGACTTAGACAGGTTTTCATCAGAAATGTTCCCTGAAACCTCATTTAAAAAACAGGCCCGATCACTCCCTCAGCAGGAACCTTCGCAGCAGGTTCTGAAACGCTCCAAGAAAAATTCCATTGTCGGTGGATTCGCGGGTTTCCTGCATCCCGCAGTTTCGGCACACCGCGGACAAGAACCGCGCCAGAGGCAGAAGATGCGACCCGATCAGGGACTTGCCGGTGGTCTGAAGGGAAACCGCGATATCCCGGGCCGGATCGGCCCAGCAAAAAATATTGATAAACCCGATATGCCCGAAGGCCGATTCGCAATACGGCCCCCACAGCCCCACGGGCGAGGCGCCCAGCATAAACCCCTCGCTGTATCGCATGGGAATCACCATGGTGCCGTCAAACCACATCCGGTCCACGGCCTCGGTCGCCCGCTGGATGGTGGCGGGCTTGAAAATCCGCACCCCGTTTAATTCGCCGCCGTTTAGCAGAAGCTGAAAGAACATGGACATCTCATTGGCTGTTGCCACCAGGTTTGCGGCCGGTATGATGACCCGCATAAACCGGGGCTGGTTTGAGATGCGCACGACCTCCCCCCAGGAAGCGCTCAGGGCCCGCCGGACAAGGGTGGATAACGGAAACACCAGGGGCGGCCCGGTATCGTAGTTGACCGCCACCCGGGGAATGTCTTTTTCCGGCACCCCGTAGTTTAGGTATCGAAACCCCAGGGGCTTTTGAATGGCCTCCCGCAGAAACTCCCGGATATCCTTTCCCGTGACCCGGCGGACCACCTCGCCCATGATGGCGCCGCCGGTGATGGCGTGATAGGCCGTTTTACGGCCGTCTTTGGAGATGGGCTTTAAATCGCAGATCAGTTGAATAAACCGGTCATGGTCGAAAAGGATTTCGGGGTCGGTGCCCGGCGGAGGGGCCGGTATGCCGCCGTGATGGGAGATCAGGTGATGAAGGGTGATGTGCTGCTTGCCGTGGGCGGAAAATTCGGGGATGTAGCGTGAGACCGGGTCCGACAGGTTGATCAGGGAGCGCTCGGCCAGCAGGTGAATCAGCATGGCGGTCACGGCCTTGGCCGCGGAGTATTGACAGATCGGCGTGTCCGGCGTGATCAGGATTTTTTCGGCATCCGGGGGATCGCCCGGGCCGTTGCCCCGGCTGTGGCCGATGCCCCGGTTGAGCACCACCTTCCCGTGACGGCGCAGGCAGAAGGTGATCCCCGGATAAACCCCGGTCCGGTAGAGGTTTTCCACGCTGGCCCAGATCTCATCAACCCCTTCCCGGGTCATTCCTGCATCGGCCGGGTCGGCCTCGTCTGCCGGGTCATAACTGGTCACGGAGGCCAGGTCGTCCGGAACGCGAATCGTCCTGCAAATCCGTGATGTCAGGTTGTTAAGCAGTTTCATCGGTTTTAAAAGCAAAGCAGTAGATGATCATCAACAGGAACATCACCGCCACGGTCAGGCAAAATATTTCATTGATCACCGAACGATGAAGGTAGGCGGCGACCGCCAGCAGGCCGCTTGTGATTCCGGCGACGCCGATGATTTTAGAAAAAATTTTCCCCTTCATAAACCAGGGAATCAGCACCCAGAACACCGCCACAATGCCTCCCCATTTGATCCAGGTAAAAACCTGCAAAAGCATCAGCTCCCGGCTGAAATCCCCGTCCGGAAGCTTTGCGGTGATCGAGAGCAATTGGATGTTTTCAAAGGCGTCCGCCAGAAGCGCCACCAGAGCGATCAGAACCCCGGCGTAGACGTATTTTTTGCCTGAAAGCTTTGCAGCAATCGCGCAAAATGTGAGTAAAAACAAGGAATAAAGGCACATGTAGAGGTAGTCCAGCCGGTTTCCCAGATCCATGGCCGAGGTCATGGCCTGGCGCGTCCCGGATTCAGGCCCGCCGAACATCGCGATCACCTCTTCTTGGGTATGCGCAAACTCAAAGGCGATGATGGGTGTAAAAAACCCTTCAGGCAGGGACGGGGCTTTGGAGGGGAAAACGCCCATCAGCACAATGCTCATGATGATGACGAGCACGCCGATAAAGCCGGCCTTCATAAACGGTCGGGTCATAACCTGCTTCCTTTCATAGCGCTTATATTTTTCCAGTTTGAAGAATAAACAAATCAACCACTGAGATCACGGAGGACATGGAAAAAAATCATTTTTTCTCTGTGCACTCGGTGGTATAAATTTTTTAAAAAAATCGATAAGTTGCTTTCTGCAAAAATACCGCAAAGCGGAATCAAATGCTTTTCAATGCGCGCGGAGGGTTAGGATCACCCCCGGTCTTTCAACACAGACGCCTTGTACCCCAGGCTATAGGCAAAGGCCTTTAAAAACGCCCGAACATAGCCGATTTCTCCCATGGTATGCGGAAGAAAAAGCGCCCGCACCCGCAAATGCCGCAACAGATAATAGGCTGAAGGCAGGGCCTTAAAAAAGCCCGCGGCCCAGGCCGACATTTTCAGCTCGGTATAAAAGGATCGCCTGCACAGCCTCGCATAATTTGAAGGAAAATGAAAACCTTTTTGATGAAAGACCGCCTCACAAACAGCCTGGTGGGCGCAAACCGCGCTTTGGATGCTGTAGTAAATCCCTTCCCCGGTCCAGGCGTCCACAAAACCGGCCGCATCCCCCACAAGCAGCAGGTTTTTGCTTTGAACCACCGGCTCGCCGCCGCGATCAAACAACGGAATAAAGCCCCCGTAAAGCCGCTTCCAAGGGGTCTCTTTTGGGGTGATGCTTCGCATGAAAAGCTTAAACGCCTCCACGGGGCTTGAAGCCGCAAGGGGGGTCTTGCCTTTTTCCGCATGAAAAACCAGGCCGATATTAAAAACCCGGTTTCCGGGAAAAGCCCAGCCGTAGCCGGTGTTTTCCATAACATCAAAAAAAAGGTGGCAGCGATCCTCAAAGAGCGAACCGGCGCTGTCCATGGGGACCTCGCAGCACAGACCGAAAATTCCGGGCCGTATTGGAATGTCCTTTCCCATCTCCTGCAAAACCTGACGCCTCACCCGGCTGTGAAACCCGTCCGCCCCGATCAAAATGGAGGCGCAAAAATCCGACGCCTCGGTCTGTATTTCAAGCTGATAGGGGGTTTTTCGCCGGTACTGAACAAACCCTTCGGCCTCGCGAACCTCGGCCCCGGATCCAAGGGCAAGATCGGCCAGCTTCATGTCAAAATCCGGCCGGCTGACCACTCCCAGGTAGGGCTTGTCCGATGCCAGTTCATAGGAGTCGCCGGTTTTTGGAAAATGGATCATCAGCCCGGAGACCAGCCGCTCTATGGATTCCTCCCGGAAACAGCCGATTTTTTGCAGCAGGGCCATGGCCTTGGCCGTCACCCCGCCGCCGCAGGGCTTGGTCCGCGGAAGCCTTTTTTTTTCCACAAGGACGGTTTTTAAGCCGCTTTGCGCGCACAGGGCAGCGGCCACGGCCCCGCCGGGCCCTGCGCCGATAACAGCAACATCATAGGTTTTCATATTTTATTTTATCTTGAAAAACCGGGTCCTTTGGGCCGGGTGAGGGTTCTTCGGCTCTGCCCGAAAAAAGTGCCAAGTGACTAAAGTTTGAAGTGATCTAAAGTTTGCGTAAATGCCTGCGGCATTGC
>DYLE01000081.1 GCA_020722245.1 Desulfonema limicola | reverse complement strand
TGAAGCGCGCTGCGGCGGCCGGCCACGCCGCCGATCCAGTTTTTCATCCCCAGGGTCAGACCGCTTAACCCGTGCACCTTGGCCACCGGCAGGTTGATGACCTTGTCGGCCTCCACCAGCGGGGTGAACACCGGCCAGACCTCCAGGCGGCTGCCGTGCAGGTTCATTTTTTTCATCATGGAGGAGCGCGGATAAACCAGCTCCGCGCCGGTTTCCTGGGCCACCTGCGCTGCTCCGGTGACGGCAAAGCAGTGGTGGGCGTCATGGATGGTGTGGTCCGCGATGCGCACCCTGGCGGCCCCGGCCTCCTGGCAGAGTTCAATGACCGCCGCCAGCACCTCCGGATGGGTGGTGGCCCCCAGCCGGGGTTCCCGGGCCCAGGAAATATTGGGTTTGATGACCACCACATCCCCTTTTGAGATGAATCGGCCCATGCCGCCGGCGCGCTCGAAAACCTTGCGGGTCAGGGTTCTCACGCCATAGTCAGGGCTCTTCCCCACCCCTTCCACGATCCATCCTTCATTTAAAAGCGGCCCTTCGGCGTTTGCCAGCTTCGCCGCAAAAGACAGGGGCAGGCTTCCCGCGACAAGAATCCCGCCGAAGATTTTAGATATCTTTTTTATAAACGCTCTTCGCGTAATAGGGAAAACGTTCATCACCCCCCTTGGACAGGCCAAATGATATTTTTAATTATATAGCCCAGTTGAAATCAAGTCAAGGTTTGGCTTGTAAACGTCACCATCAATTCCAGTCCTTGCCTGATTTTTTTCATTTCCCTGTTCCCTTTAATCTAAAATTGGGATATAGATAGTTAGAGTAAAAAATGTCGGTTCCCTCCCTGGAATCATGAATAACATCTTTTAGATGATAAGGAGGTTTGAGATGACGAGCCTAAGATCAGACGACCTTAAATCCTTTGAAAAAGCCCTGGCCATCGGAAGACCACCCAATGTCGCAACCCTTTTTCCGAATTCAAGGGCGTTGATTGTCAGCGGCAGGTTCATCGACCGGGCCATGATCAAAAAAGGCAAGGCCGTGGCCATCGCCGCAAACAGCAGAAGCGAGGCCGTCACCCGGGGCGTGCTGAAGGCCGCCCAGAGGGCGAACGCTGCCATCATTATTGAAATCGCCAAGTCCGAAGGCGGCGCCAAACCTTACTGCGCGGTCAGCTACTGGAACATCGCCAGGCTGGTGGACAGCCTCTGCAACGAGCTCCATATCACGGTTCCGGTGGCGATTCATGCCGACCATTACGGCATCAAGAAAAAACAGGACATTGAACCCGCGCGTACGGAAATCCCCACCCTGTTTGAAGCCGGGCTGACCTCCATCGCCATTGATGCTTCCCACCTGCCGGATGATCAGAACCTGCTGGCCAACATCGAACTCCATCCCTATATTCCCAAATGGGCCGGGTATGAAACCGAGGTCGGCGAAATCAAGGGAAAAGAAGGGCTTTCCACAAAGGAGGAGGCGCTTTTTTTGATCCAGGGGTTAAACGCCCACGGCATCTTTCCGGACTGGATCGCCTTAAACAACGGAACGACCCACGGAATTGAGGCCGGATCCGAGGGGATTCAGGTCGAACTCACCGCCGGCATTCACAAGGCCCTGGAAAAATACCAGGTCTCGGGGGCCCAGCACGGCACCTCCGGAAACAGCACACAGCGGCTCAAACAAATCGTTGAAAAAACCCGGACCACAAAGGCCAACTTCGCCACGGCCCTGCAGATGATCGCCTGGGGGCTTGAGGTCAACGACTACGGCAACGCGAAACTGGATGAAAACGGCGAGTTCATCAAGATCAAGGGGGAAGGGGTGAGTGAGGAGGTGTGGGAGAAAATGACCGCCTACGCCCGGGAAAAAGGCCTGAAAAAGGGGGATTACAAGAAGCTCAACCTTCCCTTTGAAAACCTTTTGCTTTCCCAACCCATGGAGATTCGAAAACGGATGGCCGGCCGGGTGGAGGAGTTTGTCTACCACCTGCTGACCGATGTGCTCAACACCAAGGACACCGCCCCCATCGTCATAGAGGCGATCCTTGAGGCCGGCTCCTACGACCCGGGGCCCAAGGCGACCCGCATAGAGGACCCGAAGGACTGGACGCCTGAAAAAATCGCCGCCAGGGCCGCTTCCGCGCAGCAGGGCAAAGCGCCTGCCGGAAGCTTTGACGATTAGAACGATTAGAAGGAGCCATGCGAAAAAAAGCCTACTGCCCTTTCTGCGGGAACCGGCTGACTGAAAAACTCATGGAAGGAAAAAAACGCCTGTTCTGCAAGGGCTGCGCCCTGCCCGTTTACGAAAACCCGATTCCCGCCACCTGCCTGGTGGCTGTCGACAAAGAAGAACGGCTGCTGCTGGTCAAACGCAGCGTTGACCCTAAAAAGGGGTTCTGGTGCCTTCCGGGCGGATTTATGGAGCTTCAGGAGTTGCCTGAGGAGGCGGCTTTAAGGGAGTTTAAGGAGGAAACCGGTCTTACCGGCCGGATCGACATGCTGCTCGGCGTAACCGCCAATCACAGCGAGGCCTATGACACCGTACTCATGATCGGTTTTCTGATTCGGAACTTTGAGGGCGTTCCTGCCGCCGGGGATGACGCAGAGGATATTAAATGGTTTGCGCCCGACAGCCTTCCGGAAATCGCCTTTGAAAGCCACCGGCGGTTTATTCGGATCTACTACGCCGCCCATGCGCAGGACAAAACCCTAACCCGCTGAGCTTCCCCCTCCCTTAAACATTCTCTTCGGATAGGGGAATGGGGATCCGGTCCTTTTTGATATCATCCAGGCGGTTCATGAACCGCTTGCGCGTCTCCAGCGGAACAAGGCGGACCATATCCTTTGAGACGGCGTTTACAAGCGGCGAAAGCCTCGACTGTTGCACAATCAACCCCGCCCTGGGCGGAAGAAAACTGACCAGAAAAAGAAAGATCAAAGATACGATGAGGACCCCCTTCACGGCACCGATCATTGCTCCGAAAATACGGTCAATCACCCCCAGCAAGGCCATTTTTACAAGAAACCGGATAAGTATTCCGACCAGCATGACCGCCAGAAAAACCGCGCAAAACAACACCAGAAAAGCGGCGATCGCATGATAGGACGGGTCGGAAATCCAGGCGGCAAAAAGCGGCGACAGAGGCCGGTAATAGGAATACGCCGCATAGCCTCCCCCAAGCACACCGACAATAGCGCTGACCTCCCGAATAAAACCCCTGAATATCCCCCGGATCACGCAGTACCCCATAACCACCAGAATGATCATATCAAACCCATTCATCATTCCTCCTCTTTTTCAGGCGGGTTATCGTATTCCCCGGTCATTTCGGCCGGCCAGGCTCTCGGCAACACAACCCTTGATTTATTCCCCACATAACATTGTCGGTTGCATCGTTCAACCCTCTTGTGATATCCTGATATTAAAAAGGAAGCTATTGTATAAGCTATGATCGAGTACCAGGAAAACACCAAGACCGAACTGACGTTTTCGGATCTGAGCCTTGCCCGGGCGCTTTTCGGAGAGCACAACTGCAACCTGAAACGGATTGCAGAGGCCACAGAGGTCTCCATCCAGGCCAGGGGAAACGCGGTTTCGATTCGAGGGGACAGCATCGCCTCGGAACTGGCGCAAAACATCCTTAACCAGCTCTATGACCTGATCAAGGAGGGGTACCCGGTTTATCCCAAGGACATTGACTACGCCACAACCATCCTTTGCAAAAACAGCCGCATCAACCTGAAGGATATTTTCCTGGATGCGGTTTACGTAACCTCAAAAAAAAGGACGGTTACCCCCAAGGGCGTCAACCAGAAAGAGTACATTGATGCGATCCGCACTTACGACATCGTCTTTGGCATCGGGCCGGCCGGCACGGGCAAAACCTACCTCGCCATGGCCATGGCTGTGGCGGCCCTGGCAAAAAAACAGATAAGCCGCATCGTGCTCACAAGGCCGGCGGTGGAAGCCGGGGAAGCGCTAGGGTTTCTGCCCGGGGACCTGGCCGAAAAGGTCAATCCCTATCTGAGACCGCTCTACGACGCCCTCCATGACATGATGGGGTTTGACAAGGCCTCCGAGATGCTCCAGCGCGACGTCATCGAGGTGGCTCCCCTGGCCTTCATGAGGGGAAGGACCCTAAACGACGCCTTTATTATTTTAGATGAGGCCCAGAACGCCACCTCCGAACAGATGAAGATGTTTTTAACCCGGATCGGTTTTAACTCCAAGACGGTCATCACCGGGGACATCACCCAGAGCGATCTTCCCAAAAACCGGCCCTCGGGCCTGGTGGAAGCGAAGAATATCCTCAGCCATATCCAGGGGATTCGGTTTGTGTTTTTCACCAAGCACGACGTGGTTCGCCACCGGCTGGTCCAACAGATCATCGACGCCTATGAGCAAAAAGAAAATGAAAAAAACAGGCGCTGATCCCGTAACATCTATTTAAAACCTATGGTCACCAAGCCCATCGACATCACCATCAAGAAAAGAATCTCGCCCGAGACCTGGACGCTGTTGAGCATTCTGGTATCGGTGACGGTCCTCTCCACCCTGATCCTCTTCCCTCAGCTGCTCATCCTTCATGAGCCTTACCGGGTGGGGGATATTGCCGATAAAAACATCAAGGCGACCGCAGACCTTATCATCGAGGACAAGGCCGCCACCGAGCAGAAAAGGATTCAGGCCAGAAAAGAGGTGCTGACGGTTTACGATTATGATCGGGCGCTACTGATCCAGCTCATCAAGCGCATCGAGGATGCGTTCAACCGGCCGAGGTCAAAAGCCGATTTTGAAAAAACCTTAGGCCTCGAGGTCAGCCAGGGCGCCTACGCCCTGCTTGAAAAGGAAGGGTTTTCAAAAAGAATACCCGCCCTGATCATCAATATCCTTTCCCAGATCCTCAACAACGGGGTGGTGTCGAACAAGGAAATGCTTCTTAAGGAAAACGAAAGAGGGATCGTCTTAAAAACCCTGGATACCGCCTCTGAAGAGATCGAAAGAAACCTGAAACATTTTTACGGGATTGACCAGTCCAAGGCCATGGTCAGGATCATCGGCGAACCCCTGTTAAAGGATATCGACTACACCCTGGTGAACCTGATCGTCGACTTTACCCAGAGGTTGATCCGGCCCAACATCACCATCAACCGAAGTGAAACCGAAAAACGGCGAAAAGAGGCTGAAGCATCCGTCAAACCGATCTTTTACCAAATAAAAAAGGGGGAAATGATTTTAAGGGAAGGGGAGCGGGTCACCCCGGTTCATCTGGTGAAACTCAAGATGCTCAGGGAACAGACCGGAACCACGCAGGTGTTTGAAAAGGGGATCGGCACCGGTCTGATCATTCTCACCCTGCTGGCCATCCTCTACCTGATCCAGTTAAAATACCAGAGAGAGATCCTTTACGATCAGAAAAAAAACCTGGTATTTATCGGCGGTATTGTCGTCATCTTTCTTTTAATCCTTCAGCTGACCGTCACCCTGGCGCAAACCATGGTGCCGAACGCCCCGGTTTCCATCCCCCAGGAATCCATCCTCTATGGCATTCCCCTGGCCGGCGGGGCCATGACCATCTGCCTGTTTCTGGGGTCCAACATCGCCTTTTCCTTTGCCGTGGTCATGGCGCTGATGACGGCCACGATATTTGAAAACAGCTACGAGCTGGGGCTCTACTTTTTGTTGAACGGCATCATGGGGGCCTACTGGATTCGAGGCTGCAAGGAAAGAAAGGGGTTTATCAAGGCCGGGGTTAAGGTCGGGGGCTTAAACATCCTGCTGGCCCTGATCATCGATATCTACCTGGCGGATCTCTCGGGGTTCAAACTGCTGTGGGACTGCCTGTTTGCGTTTTTCGGCGGGGTGATCGCGGGCATCATCACCGGGGGCATCGCCCCCCTGATGGAGATGGCGTTCGGGTATGCCACCGAAAGCACCCTGCTGGAGCTGGCCAACCTGGACCAGCCGCTTCTTCGACGCCTGATGCTGGAGGCGCCGGGGACCTATCACCACAGTATGATCGTCGGATCCATGGTGGAGGCCGCGGCCTCTGAAATCGGCGCAAGCCCCCTTCTGGCAAAGGTCTGCGGATACTACCATGATATCGGAAAGCTTAAAAACCCTCTGTACTTCATCGAAAACCAGAAGGACGGGAAAAACATACACAACAAGCTGGCGCCCTCCATGTCCTGCCTGATCCTGATCTCCCACGTGAAAAACGGGGTGGAACTGGCCCGCGAAAACAAGCTGGGGCAGCCCATCATCGACGCCATCACCCAGCACCATGGAACCACCCTGATCAGCTTCTTCTATGAGAAAGCAAAAAAGCTCAAAAAGGACCAGGTCGTCAATGTCGATGATTTCAGGTATCCGGGGCCCAAGCCCCAGACCCGCGAGACGGCCCTGGTGATGCTGGCTGATGTGGTTGAAGCGGCGGCAAGGACCCTGGAAGACCCCACCCTGCCGCGAATTCAGGGCCTGGTGCAGCAGCTGATCAACAAGCTTTTTTCAGACAACCAGCTGGACGAATGCCCGCTGACGTTAAAAGATTTAAACAACATCGCCCGAAGCTTCAATAAAATCCTAAACGGCATTTATCATCATCGGGTGGAGTATCCCGAACCGGAAACACCCGAGAAGTCAGAGGAAAAAAATGGGAATACGGATCAACAACCGCCAGAGGCTGCACCGGATATCAACCCGACAGCTCCGGAAGGCGGCCCAAACCCTCTTAAACGCCTTGGGCAGTCCTGACGCTGAACTCTCCATTCTTATCCTTGACGACCCGCAGATGAAGGTATTAAATCAAAACTATCGGAATCGACCGCGGACCACCAATGTCCTGGCATTCCCCATGCGGGAAGGGGCTTTTTCCCAGGTGACGCCCGAGCTGCTGGGGGACGTGGTCATCTCGGCTGAAACCGCAGGCCGGGAGGCCGGTCAGTCCGGAATCCTTCTTGCGGAACGCCTCAACCAGCTTCTGATCCACGGGGTGCTTCACCTTTTCGGCTACGACCATGAGGCCGATCCAGGGAAAGCGGCGCAGATGGAACAAAAAAGCGACGCGCTGGCTGCGGTCATCAAAAACATCAGGGTGACGGATCACTAAAAACAGGCGAGGTAAACAATGGCAGGACTGGCAGTCAATGTCGATCACATCGCCACGCTGCGGCAGGCGCGCGGCACGGATTATCCGGACCCGGTGGCCGCCGCGGTCCTGGCGGAGCTGGCCGGAGCGGACGGGATTGTGGCCCACCTTCGCGGCGACCGCCGCCACATTCAGGACCGGGATGTCAAACTCTTAAGGCAGATCGTAAAAACCCGCCTGATCCTTGAGATGGCGGCCACAAAAGAGATGCTTCATATCGCCTCCGAGGTCCTGCCGGACCTGGTCACCCTGGTTCCGGAAACACGGGAGGAGATCACCACCGAGGGCGGGCTGGACATTATCGCCCATGAGCGCACGGTGAAATCCGCGATCACGGAGCTCCACGCCGCGGGCATTGCGGTCAGCCTGTTTATCGACGCCGATACGAGTCAGGTCAAGAAAGCGGCCCACATCGGCGCCGACATGATTGAAATTCATACCGGCGCCTTCTGCGACGCCAAGGGCGGGGAAGAGAAGGACCGGGCGTTTGCTGAAATCATCGAGGCCGCCAAAACCGCGGCCGGACTTAACCTCAAGGTCAACGCGGGGCATGGGCTGAACTACGACAGCATCAAAAAATTCAAGGGATTAAAAGAAATCGATGAGTTCAGCATCGGCCACAGCATTGTGTCAAGGGCCGCCCTGGTGGGCATGGAAAGGGCGGTGCGCGAGATGGCTGAGCTGATCAGGGGATTATAGCAAAATCCCTCGGACGCTCTCATACCTATCGGAGAAAAAAATGCATCTGGTCACGGCAGAAGAAATGCGGGAAATGGACCGGCGGACCATCGAGGAGTTCGGGCTTCCGGCGCGCCTGCTCATGGAAAACGCCGGAAGGGGGACGGCCCGGGTGCTGCTGGAAAAATTTCCGGACATTTCCGGCAAGCGGATTGGGGTTCTGGCGGGACGCGGCAACAACGGCGGGGACGGGTTTGTGGCGGCGCGCTACCTTTCCCAGCGCGGGGCATGCGTCACCGTTTACCTGCTTACCGAAAAAAGCCGCCTGACCGGGCATGCGGCGGACAACTTCCATCTGCTTTCCCCCCTGGGCATTCAAGTGCGGGAGGTTGTGGACCAGACCGCCTTTGACGGGATTTGCGCCGAGCTGGCGCACCAACAGGTGTTGGTGGACGCGATCCTCGGCACCGGGCTGAGCGCCGAGGTGAAAGGATTGCTTAGGTCGGTGATCGAGTTTGTCAATGCCGCGGGCCGGCCGGTGGTATCCGTGGACATCCCCTCCGGCCTGCATGCGGACACCGGGCAGCCCTGCGGCTGCTGCATCCGCGCATCGGCCACCGCCACCTTTGCCTTTCCCAAAATCGGCCACGCCCTTATGCCCGGCGCGTCCTTGAGCGGCGAGCTTCATGTCATCGATATCGGCATACCCGCGCATATCGTTGAGGCGGTCGGCCCCCGGCAGCACCTGCTGAATTGCAAAACCCTACAGGAATATATCAAACCCCGCCGGGAAGACACTCATAAGGGGAAAACCGGACACGTCCTGATCGTGGCCGGATCCACCGGAAAAACAGGGGCCGCGGCCCTGTGCGCCCTGTCCGCCCTGAGGGCCGGAGCGGGCCTGGTCACCCTGGGGATTCCGGAAAGCGTAAACCCCTCGATGGAGCCCCAGGTATTGGAGGTCATGACCGCGCCCCTGCCTGAAACCGGCGGCGGCGTTCACAGCGACAGCGCCTTTGACGTGATCATGAAACTTCTTTCCGACAAGCAGTGCCTGGCCATGGGTCCGGGCATGGGCACGGCGGCTGAAACCAAAGCCCTTGTCCATCGTCTGATTCAGGAAAGCCCGGTGCCCATCGTGGTGGATGCGGACGGCTTAAACTGCCTGGCCGGACACATGACTGTTTTAAAAAAGAAAAAAGCCGAAATCGTCCTGACCCCCCACCCCGGCGAAATGGCGAGGCTGATTAACGCCACACCCGGGGAGGTTCAGGCGGACCGGGTTTCATGCGCTCGAAGGTTTGCCGAAAAATACAGCCTGCATCTGGTCTTAAAAGGCGCCCGGACCGTGATCGCGCATCCGGACGGCCAGGTCCATGTCAATCCCACGGGAAACCCGGGAATGGCCTCCGCCGGCATGGGAGATGTGCTCACCGGAATCATCGCCGGGTTCATCGCCCAGGGGTATCCGCCGGAGCATGCCGCCCCTATCGCTGTTTACCTTCATGGCGCCGCCGCCGATGAAACCGCCGAATCCCTGGGGCCTTATGGGTATCTGGCATCAGACGTCATGAAAGGCCTGCCAAAGGCGATCGCCGGCCTGACAGGCGCCCGGGCATACGAAGACCCTCGGGTTTACCGCACCCCGCAATCGGAACCGCTGTAATCGCGCTGAAAGCCGCTTTCATGGATCCCCGAACCACCCTTCAGCCCTGTGACCTCATCACCCACTCGCCGGAGCAGACCCGTCTTCTTGGGAAAACCATCGGCCGGCATATTCAGACAAAAACCGTGATTGCGCTGACCGGCGGGCTGGGAAGCGGAAAAACCGTTTTCGTGCAGGGGCTGGCCCGGGGCCTGGACGTCCCTGAAGGCTACCGCATCACCAGCCCGAGCTACACCCTGATCAACGAATACCCCGGCCGCCTGAGGCTGTTTCATGCGGACCTCTACCGCATCCTTGAAGCCGGCCAGCTGGAGGATACCGGGCTGTACGAGACCCTGGATCAAAACGGGGTGATCGTTGTGGAATGGGCGGAGAAGATGCCCGCCGAGGAGCTGCGGCCGGACATCGCCATTGCCATCCGCATCACAGGCGAGCTGTCCCGGGGGTTTCATCTTTTTTTTTATGGA
>DYLE01000001.1 GCA_020722245.1 Desulfonema limicola | reverse complement strand
GCCCTCACGATCCGGAAAAACCACCCCGCGTAAAATCAATCGCGGATTTTGGGTTAAATTAATTTTGTTGAAATTTAGCTTAAATAAATCTAAAATTTCTATTAGTATTTTTAAAACAGAAGCAGAGCTATCCGCCACATGGGATGTGATCGGTTAAACCTTGATTTATTAGCAGACCACCCTATAAACAAGGGAGCTTAAAGAAATGAGCCGCAAAAAATTAGCATGCCTGTTTCTCTCGATCTGCTTTGTTTTGGCTTTTGCAAAACCGGGAAACTCCGCTGAGAAGCCAAGCTGCGCCGTATTGATGTTCAGCTCGGATGAAGCTCTTTCCGAAAAAATCAGTTCACGTTACATAACCAACCGGTTTGCCGAAATCCTGAATCAGGTCGGCGTCTATAACCTGCTGGATCAGGGAGAGATGATCAAAAAAATCTCTGAAGGGGACAAAAGCATTAAAAAATGTACCGATGTGGAATGCGCGGTGGAACAGGGGAGGCTATTGGGCATGGATTACGTGATTTACGGGATTTTCGGTCATATCGGCAACCTGTATTCCCTTGAAACCTCCCTGGTGGATGTAAAAACCGGCAACGTGATTCAAACCGCAGTGACCGATTTCGAGGGCGAGCAGGATGAGTTTGCCCAAAAGGTCCCTCCTGAAAACCTCAAATCCCTTCTCGCCATGTCCGAGCTGCCGCAAGGGGTTGAAACCGCTGCCCCGGCCGCAACGGAGGAAGCAAAGCCGACAGAACAGGAAAAACCGGCTGCGGAAGGAAGAAAGTTCCATATCGGCCCTGTTATCGGTGTCGGCGGCAGCGATGAGGATCTGGAGCTTGGCGGCGGCTTCGAGGTTTCCTATTCTCATTTGTTTTTTAGGGCACTGGCAAGTGATGACGGTATCGCGGGCGGTCTGGGCTATTACCTGCACCCCGAGGGAAGCACCCCCTACCTGGCACTTGTCGGCGGCTGGTATGAGGTGGACCGCAAGGGCGGAGAGGAGGATGGGGTCGGCGGCGGCGTCCTTATCGGATACCGGTTACATCTTATTGACCGATTAAATCTCAACATCGGCGGCGGCGTCGGCTATGCGGACTGGGAGTGGGACATGGACAAAAAAAACCGGGAAAAACACCCCGATAGAGATCATGAGGATGACGACCAGGAGTTCATCGTCATCGGCGAGCTGAGCTTAAGCTATCTGTTCTGAGGTCAAACTTGTATTCAAGGCTCCTGATTCTTCATTTTCCCACCCGGGAGGTTGAGAAACCGGTCGTCTGCAACCTGACCAAGCTCTATGACCTGACCTTCAATATCCTTAAGGCCACCATACTCCCCCGCAAGGAGGGGATCATGGTGCTGGAGCTTTCCGGCCCCAAAAAAAACTTCAAGGCCGGAATCCAATACCTCAGGGACCAGGGGGTGCTTGTCAAAAATGCATCCCAGGAGGTCACCCGCGATGAGGACCGGTGCATCCATTGCGGCGCCTGCACGGCGGTATGCCCCACCGGAGCCCTTTCGATTAAACGACCTGAAATGTGGGTGCAGTTTGACAAAAAAAAATGCAGCGTCTGCGAGCTGTGCATTCGCGCCTGCCTCACCCGCGCCATGAAAGTCCAGCCGGTAGCCGAAGCTTTTTTTGAATGACACCCAAGATCGCCGTGGCATTAAGCGGGGGGATCGACTCCCTTGTCGCCGCCTTTCTTTTAAAACAAAAAAATCAGGAGTTGATCGGTCTGCATTTCTTTACCGGCTATGAAAAAGCCGGACTCCCGCAGGAGGTTTTAAACCTCGCAAACCAGCTGGACATTCCCCTTCGCATGATCGACTGCCGACAGGCCTTTCGCAAAAATATCGTGGACTATTTTATCTCCAGCTACCTGTCCGGCAAAACCCCCAACCCCTGTGCGGTCTGCAATTCAGTGATCAAGTTCGGGGTCCTGCACCGGGCCGCGGCCAGGCTGGGCGCCGTCCGCCTGGCTACCGGGCATTACGCCAGGGTTGAAAAGGATTCAAGCCGCATCTGGCGGTTGAAAAAAGGGGTGGACCCTGCAAAGGATCAGTCCTATTTCCTCTCCCTGCTGTCCCAGAAACAGCTTTCCGCAGCCTGTTTTCCCCTGGGCCACCTAACCAAAAAACAGGTGCTTGGGCTGGCGCAAAAAAACAACCTGATCCCTGCCAAAAAAAACGAAAGCCAGGACATCTGCTTTATCAGGGACAACGATTACGCCGCATTTATCGCCTCCCAAAAGAAGGTTCCCGTAAAACCCGGCGCCATTGTTACCACCACGGGTGAAGTCCTGGGTTTTCACAACGGGCTGCACCAGTATACCATCGGACAAAGGCGGGGGATTCACTGCCCGGCCCTTCAGCCTTATTATGTTTTAAAAATAGACATCCGCCACAATCGGCTGGTGGTGGGGCATAAAGAGGAACTCTACAAAACCGATTTAAGGATTTCCGGGATCAACTGGATCGGCCCGAAACCGACGCAACCGGTTGAGGTCTTGACGCGGATCCGCTATCGACAAAAGGAGGCGCCGGCCCTTCTGACCCCGCTTCGCAATAACACCGCAAGTATTCGGTTCAATCGTCCCCAGGCGGCTGTTACCCCCGGGCAGGTCGCCGTGTGCTATCAAGGGGATGAGGTGATCGCCGGCGGCTGGATCGATGAATAAAAAAAACGCCCCCTTCCCGAAAGCATCTTTGATCACCCTGGGCTGCAAGGTCAACCAGTCTGAATCCGAGGCCCTGCAGGCCGGGCTGGCAAACCTCGGCTGGGGTTCGGCCGAACATGGCGAACCCGCTGACCTGTGTATCATCAATACCTGTACCGTAACCCAGAGGGCGGCCATGCAGTCCAGGCAGGCCGTTCGAAAAGCGATCCGGGAAAATCCCGAAGCCGTCATCGTGGCCACCGGCTGCTATGCCCAGTCCGAACCCGAGGCGATTGCCGGCATCAGGGGGCTCGATTATATCATCGGGAATTCAGACAAGCACCGGATCCCTGAAATGGTTGAATACGGAAAAAAATGCAAGAGCGGCGGCCCGCTTGTCATCACCCACAGCCTTTGTGACCGGACCCGGTTCGACCCGCTTCCCCTGCCGCAAGCCGGCCAGAGGACCCGACCGTTTATCAAGATCCAGGACGGCTGCGATCAGTTTTGCAGCTACTGCATCATCCCCTACACCCGCGGGCACAGCCGCAGCCTGGAACCCGATGAAACAGTTCGCCGGATTCAACATCACGCCGCACATTTTGCCCGCGAGGTGGTTTTAACCGGCATTCACCTGGGCCGCTACGGTACGGACCTCTTTCCTTCCAGCAATCTGATGAATCTTCTGATCCGCATTCATCAGGAGGACCTGATCCACCGGGTTCGCATCAGCTCCATCGAACCTCCGGAACTGACCGGCGAGATCATCAATTTTACGGCCGATTCCGGCCGGGTCTGCCCTCACTTTCACATCCCGCTTCAAAGCGGCGACAGCGATATCCTTCAACGGATGCACAGACCCTATGATCCGAAGATGTTCCAAGCCCTGGTTGAAAAAATCCATCAGACCCTCCCTGATGCCGCCATCGGTATCGACACCCTGGTCGGTTTTCCCGGCGAAACCGATCAGTCCTTCAACCGCACCTGCGCTCTGATTGAAAAACTTCCGATCACCTATCTTCATATCTTTCCCTTTTCGCCGCGCCCTCCCGCTCCGGCAAGCCGGTATGCCGATCAGGTCCCGCCCGACGTGATGAAAGCCAGACGCCATCGGCTGTTTCAACTGGGACAGGCCAAAAAAATGAACTTTTATCAAAAAATGATCGGCAAAACCCTGGAGGTGATCATTGAAACTAAAAGGGACCCGAAAACCAAGCTGCTAAAAGGGGTCAGCGGAAACTATATAAAGGTCCTGACGGAGGGTGACGACGGCTTTAAAAATCAAATCGTGTTCTGCCGGATTGAAAAAATGCTCCACCCAAACGCCATGTTCGGAAAGGTCGTCAAAAAGTTGACCTGAAATCCCAAAGGTTATATGAGGTAAAAAAACAGAACCCGTAAGAGCATTCCACAATAAAACGAGGCGCCGCATGTCGGGAAAAAAACCAAAGGAAAAAACGAGATTTACCATCTCCGAGCTGGCCAATGAGCTGGACATCAGCACCCGGTCCATACGATTTTATGAGGAAAAAGGGCTGATCATGCCCGAACGCAGCAAGGGCAATCACCGGGTCTACACCAAAAGAAACCGGGCGCGGTTGAAGCTGATCCTTCGCGGAAAACGGCTGGGTTATTCCTTAAATGAAATTTCAGAAATGATCGGCCTGGCCAACGTGGACATGAAGGAAGAGGACCAGCTTAAAAAAAGCCTGGAATACGGAGAAAAAAAACTGGCCGAGATCGATGAACGGATGGAATCGCTGCAGACCTTAAAGGATGACCTGCTGTCTATTCGGCAAAAAATCGAAAACCGGCTGGCGGAGATTCAAAACAAGAGCTGACCGCCGGCTCAAGGGGGAGCGCATGTCGATTATTGAATGGGAAAAGGATGAAACCGTCGCCGTAATCCGAATGAACAACCGGGAGAACCGGCAGAACCTGGAGTTCGCCGATTCAATGAACGCGGTCCTGGATGCGGTGGTGGCGGACAAAACCATCACCGCCGCCGTGATCACCTCAACCAGCGAAAAGTACTGGTCCCTGGGGGTGGATGTCGACTGGCTGGGCAGGCAGCTGCAGGATCAGAACCTTCAGAACGTCAAGGGGTTTCTTTACGGCATGAACTCGGTTTTTAAGAAGCTGCTGCTCCTCCCCGTCCCGGCCATCGCCTCCATCAACGGGCACGCCTTCGGCAACGGCGCCATCCTGGCCTGCGCCTGCGATTTCAGGCTGATGCGCGCCGACCGGGGCTACTTTTGTTTTCCGGAGGTGGACCTGGGCATCCCCTTCCTTCCCGGCATGATCGCCTTTGTTAAAAAGGCCATCCCCTACTACAAGTTCAATGAAATGAAACTCACGGGAAGAAGGGTTGCCGCCGCCGAGCTTGAGGCCAGCCACGTGATCGAAAAGTCCTGCCCGGACGCAGACCGGCTGATGGCCGAATCCCTGGCCTTTGCCAGAACCTTTCGGAAAAAAAGGGGGATCTTCGGGGAGCATAAAAAAAGGCTGCACAAGCAGATCCTTGCCGTGATCGATACCGAGGATCCTGAGTTTATCGAATCGCTGTTTCTGATGGTTCAGGACTGAGAGTGCAAATTTTTAGGTAAAGGCGGAGAGGTTGAAAAACTTTAAGGTTTCCTTGGCCTCCTTGATATAGCTTTCCCGGTCCAGTTTCAGCATGGGCCGGAAAAAATTCTCACCGGAAACAAAGTTATGAATGGCGTTCATGATGGATAACACCTTCATCTTCGCGTCCACCGGAACGTTCTTGCGGTCCGTGGACAGCCCCATGGAATAGGCGATGTCGGAGATGAATTCCGGCACCCTGAAATCCAGCAGGCTTTTATGCCGGGTCTTGGTGAAATATCGAAAAAGGGTAAGGTTGGATATCTCCGGGTTTGCAAACAAATAATCCGCCATCTCTTCCACCGCGATCTCAATCCGCTCGGCCAGGGGACGCCCCTTGATCATTTTCTCCACCTCGATCAGCTTCTGTCGAAGCCCTTCGTTGATATCACAGATCACCGCCTCATAGAGGTCCCCCTTTTCCCCCCAGTGGTAATAGAGGGTGGAGATGTCGATGTCCACCGCCTTGGCGATCATGCGCGTGGTGGTGCCGTGAAAACCGTATTCTCCGAAAATCCGGCGCGCCGCGGTCAGTATCCTTGCCTTCATGGAATCCGGATTCTGTTTTGCCTTTTCAAGTGATGACGTCATTGATTTCTTCCCTTTATGATAATATTTTCAGACCACCCCTTGATCGAAGAGGTCGCGAATTTTTTCATCCGTATACCCCAGCTCGCGCAGGATGTCATGGGTATCCTCACCGAAACCCGGCGGAGGCGTGCGCACCGACCCCGGGGTACGGCTCAGCTTGACCGGGATTCCCAGCACCCTGGACCTGCGGCCGTCTTTTTCTTTCAGTTCCACGACCATCCCCCTTTCCTGAAACAGCGAGGATTCCAAGGCCTCTTCCAGGGTCCGCACCGACCCCCAGCAGATATCCAGGGGGGAGAACTCCTTCTCCCACTGGGCCAGGGTTTTTTCCCTGATTTTTCGCCTGTAAAAGTCGATGATCTCCTCCCTTCGGGAATCATCATACTGCAAAGGGGTATACTCCGGAACACCAAAGTATTCACACAGGTTTTTCCAGAACCGGTTTTCCACGGCGCCGATGGAGAGGTAGCGTTTATCGGCGGTCTCATAGGTGTTGTAGCAGGCATACCTATGGGACAGGATGGAATCCGAACGCGTAACCGGCGAACCGGTGATCTGCCGAAAGCTCAGGGCCAGCGGCATCAGGCTCAGGCTGCCGTCGGTCATGGAGATATCGATGTACTGCCCTTTTCCGGTTTTTTCCCGCGCATAAAGGGCCAGAAGAATCCCGATCACCGCGTTCATGCCGCCGGTCAGATCCGCGATCTGAATCCCCGGAATGGACGGAGGGCGGTTCTTTTCGCCGATCAGATCCAGAACACCGGCGACGCTTAAATAGTTCACGTCATGGCCGGCCACCTCCCGGCAGGGTCCGTTCTGCCCGTAGCCGGTGATGGAGCAGTAGATGATCCTTGAATTCACTGCGGACACGGATTCGTAATCCACCCCCAACCGACCGGCGACCCCGGGCCGAAACCCCTCCACAATCACATCGGCTCTTTTGATCAGATCAAAAAAAATGGCGCGGCCGGCCTCTGTTTTCAGGTTCAGGGTCATGTGCGACTTGTTGCGCAGCACCGTAAAGGTCGCGCCGGCTTCCGCGGCATAGCGCCGGTCCTCAATGGCGATCACCCGCGCGCCGTGGTCCGCCAGGATCATGGTGCAAAACGGACCCGGCAGCAGCCGGGAGATGTCTACAACGGTGATTCCGCTTAAAGCTCCTGCTTTCAACATGTTTCCTCCCACTGGCGATATCAATGAGGTTCAGCGAAGCGCCTTTTTATCCACCTTGCCGACGCTGGTAAGCGGTATGGATTCGACAAACTCCACCACCCGGGGAACCTTGTAAGGGGCCAGGGTTTTGCGGCAGAAATCCAGAATTTCTTTTTCTAATCGGGGTTTATCCAGCTTTTGAAAATCCCCGGCCGGTTGAATAACGGCGACGACCCGTTCGCTTCCGGGACGCCCGGGGTTCGGCCTGCCGATAACGGCGCAGAAGGCGATCTGCTTGTGCTGGTAGAGCACCTCCTCCACCTCCCGCGAAAACACCTTGTACCCCCCTACGTTGACCATATCCTTGGTCCGGTCCACAATGGTGAAGTACCCGTCCTCGTCCATCACCGCCACGTCCCCGGTGTAGAGCCATTTTTCCCCCTCAAACTCCCGAAGGGCGTGGTCGGTCTCCGCGGGCTTGTCCTTATACCCGGCCATAACCTGGGGCCCGCGGGCGATCAGCTCTCCGGCCTCCCCCACAGGCACCTCCCGGGTGCCGGTCTCAAGGTCCACCAGCTTCACCTGCGTGCTTTGAATGGGGATCCCCACCGTGCCGATCTTTTTTTTACCGGAGAACGGGTTCATGGTGAGGAGGGGGCTGGTTTCCGTCATTCCATAGACCTCCATCACCTTCCCCTTCCCCACCACCGACTCGAGCGCCGTGATGGCCTCCTCGGCAAAGGGGGCGGCCCCGGAGATGCAAAGCCGGCATGCGGAAAAATCCAGGCGATGAAACCCCGGCTCGGCAAGCAGCATCTGATAAAGGGTCGGTACATTGGCCAGCAGGGTCGGATGGTATTTTTGAAGCTGCTTGCAGATATGCCCTGTGTCCCTGGGATCCGGAATCAGGCACTGGGTCGCGGAAGAACTCAAGGCCATCATCCCCAGCATCAGCCCGGCCAGATGAAAAAAAGGAAACGCAGACAGGCCGATATCATGAGCTTCAGGCTTTAGGTCCGTCCATTGCCGGGCCTGGGTCACATTGGCGACGATGTTCCGATGGGTCAGAAGGGTTCCCTTGGGAAGCCCGGTGGTTCCGCCGGTATATTGAATCAAACAGACATCCTCGGGCGTGAGCTTCGGCTTTTCAAACCGTCCCGAATAAAGAGGGAGTAATCGATTAAGATGAAAAACCTGTTTGCCGGGCATCGGAAGAACCTTTCCGGAAGGTATCTTTTTTAACATTCTCCCCAGAAGCCTTTTTACAGGAGGCAAAAAATCACCGAGGTTGGTGACCACGATATCCTTAAGGCCGGAAAGCCGGTCGCTGATGGCAAAAAGCTTCTCCTCAAAGCTTGCATCCGTGGTCACGAGCAGGCTTGCGCCCGAGTCGTTGAGCTGATGGGCCATTTCGTTTGCGGTCAGCAGAAAGGATACACCGGACACCGCACACCCGGCGCGCAGGCTCCCTGCCAGGACGATGAGGTACTGGGGAATATTGACCAGGTGAATGCCGACCACATCGCCGGGGCCATAGCCGCGGGATGTCAAAAACTCGGCAAACCGGGCGGAAAGCCCATCCAGCTCTGAAAAGGTGATGGTTTTTCCGAAAAAATAGACGGCCGGCCGCTGGGGCGCAAAGGAAAGCCCCTCTTCCAGAAGATCCGTATAGGTCTTGTTCGGAACATCAATCTCGCCGCTGACCCAGGGATCGTAGTGCTTCAGCCAGGGTCGTTGGGCATAGCTTGTCATGTGTAAACTCCGCCGGATTTTTCTTCTGCATGGGTGATCGGGTTAAAACGACGGCGCGGATTTCCTCAATCGATTGTTTCCATCATTTGATTGATCTCACTTTAATGATTTACCCTTTTCAAGTCAACAAGGATTTTTGACAAGGCCGGCGCAAAAAATAAAAAAAACTTTTGACATGAGGAAAAAAAGGCCTTATAGTTTCCCCATCATTTGTTGGAATAAATTGACTAGAATATTCCGCAACCGACATTAATCTTATGAATAAACAGCCTTTGGACCTTATCACCGCACGATGCCGAACCTGTTTTTCCACAAAACCTTTCACCCATATCAGTAAGGAGGAATGAACATGGCGCTTAACCTTGACGCGGTAGGAAAACCCATCGGACCCATCTCCAAGGACTACACCTGGAAGGATGTTATCCTGTATGCCCTGGGGATCGGCGCCGGCTATTCAGAACCCGAGTTTACCTACGAGAAAAACCTGAAGGTGATTCCGACGTTTTCCATCGCCTCGATCTTTGAATTTCTGACCCATATCGGAATCAACGCCAACGTCAACCTGGCCGGTATCCTGCACGGGGAACAGGATCTGATCTTTCACCGGCCGATTCCCACCGAGGGGAAGCTGGTCACCGCAGGAAAAATCACCCACATGTACGACAAGGGAAAGGGGAAAGGAGCCCTGGTCATCGGTGAAAGCGACACCTTTGATGCGAACGGTAAAAAACTCTTCACCAGTGTGCTGACCATTTTTGCCCGGCTGGACGGCGGATTCGGCGGTGAAGCGGCCCCAAAGGACACATTAGAATTTCCGAAAAAAAAGCCGGATTTCGAGGTGGAGGCCCATCCCAATCAGAACCAGCCCCTGCTTTACCGGTTGTCCGGCGATCTCTTCGCCCTTCACGTGGACCAGGATTTTGCCAAAATGGCGGGTTTTGAAAAACCGATCATGCACGGTCTGTGCACCTACGGGTATGCCTGCCGGGCGCTGATGCAAAACCTGACTCCCGGAGCGCCGGAAAAGGTCAGACGGTTGAAATGCCGGTTCTCCAAACCGCTGTATCCCGGCGACCCCATCAAGACGCAGATCTGGAAGATCGAGGAGGGAAAGGTCCTCTGGAAAACCATCAATGCCAAAACCGGTGAGGAGGTCATCACCAACGGACTGTTTGAATACGGCGACATGCCCAAGGATGAAATCCGTTTTGACGGACGGGTGGCCATTGTCACCGGCGCCGGAGGCGGCCTCGGAAGGATCTATGCCCTCGACCTGGCCAGGCGGGGCGCAAAGGTGGTGGTCAATGACCTGGGCGGAACCCGGGACGGATCCGGCAAGGACAAGGGTCCGGCGGACAAGGTGGTGGAAGAGATCAAGGCGCTGGGCGGGGAGGCGGTCGCCAGCTACGACAACGTCGCCACCCCGGAAGGCGGTGAGGCCATCGTAAAAACCGCCATAGACGCATTCGGAAAGGTCGATATTCTGATCAACAACGCGGGGATCCTTCGCGATAAGAGTTTTCTGAAAATGGAGCCTGAAAACTGGCAGGCGGTCTTGAACGTTCATCTGAACGGCGCGTATAACGTGACCCGCCCCGCTTTCAAGGTGATGCGGGAAAACGGCTACGGCCGGATCCTCATGACGACCTCTGCGGCCGGGCTCTACGGCAATTTCGGCCAGACCAACTACTCCTCCGCCAAGATGGGCCTGGTGGGTTTCATGAACACCCTCAAACTGGAGGGGGCCAAGTACGACATCAAGGTCAACACCATCGCCCCCATCGCGGCCTCCCGCCTGACCGAGGACGTGATGCCGCCCGAGCTTTTTGAAAAGATGAAGCCGGAATTCGTCTCCCCCATGGTGCTATACCTCTGTTCTGAAAAATGCAAGGTCAACGGGAATATTTATAACGCCGGTATGGGATTCTTCAACCGGGCCGCGGTCATCACCGGACCCGGGGTGGTTATCGGGGACGGCGTCAACCCGCCCTCCGTGGAAGATGTGGTCGGCCGGTTCGACAAGGTTGCTTCGTTGAAGGGTGGAAAGTTGTATTTTGAATTAAACGAACAGGTGGGGGACGTCATGAACGCCTTTAGCGCACCGGCAAAGCCCCAGGCTGAGGCCGGCGCCAAACTGACCTCCACCGCCGATGTGTTCAAGGCCATGCCGGCGGCGTTTAACCCGGAGGCCGCCAAGGGTGTAGACGTGGTCTTCCAATATCATATCTCGGGGGCCAACGGCGGGGACTGGCACTGCAGCGTCAAGGACGGATCCTGCACGATCGAGCCCGGGGTGCATAGCAAGCCGACCTGCACCCTGAAAATGGCGGACAAGGATTTTCTGGATATGATCAACGGGGTGCTCCCCGCCATGCAGGCCTATACCTCCGGAAAGCTGAAAATCGAAGGGGATGTCATGAAATCCCAGCTTATTGGAAAACTGTTTAAGCTATGAATAAATAGCCTGTTCAACCGATATACGACCCTAAAAAAGAGGAGAAGAAAAAATGATTGGAATCACATCTTACGGCGCCTATATCCCCCGCTTGAGACTCAACCGTATGTCGATATTCCAGAGCATCGGATGGTTCGCCCCTGCGGTGATCATGGTGGCCCAGGGTGAACGCTCCATGTGCTACTGGGACGAAGACGCCGTCACCATGGCGGTGGCGGCCTCCCGGGATTGTTTGAAGGGCATGGACAAAAAGAAAATCGACGGCCTGTTTCTCGCCTCCACCACCCTGCCGTTTGCGGACCGTCAGAACGCCGGGATCGTCTCCACCGCCTTGAATCTCAGAAGCGATATCGTCACCTCTGACTTTACATCTTCCCAGAAAGCGGGGACCAACGCGCTTTTGAGCGCTCTCGAATCGGTTAAAGGAGGGGAACGAAAAAGCGTTCTGGTAACCGCCTCGGACAAGAGGGAAACCAAGCCGGCCTATTTTTATGAGATGTGGTTCGGCGATGGGGCCGCCTCGTTTATGATCGGCGATACCAATGTCATCGCCGAATACAAGGGGTCCTACTCGGTTTCCTATGATTTTGTGGACCACTACCGGGGCGCCTTCAAAAAATACGACTACACCTGGGAGGAACGCTGGGTCCGGGATGAAGGATACGCCAAGATCATTCCTGAGGCGGTGAACGGCCTTTTCAAAAAGCTCAATATCACCATCCAGGATGTCAATAAACTGGTGTATCCGTGTTTCTTCAAGGCGGAGCACAAAAACATCGCCAAAAAGCTCGGCGCCTCGCCGGACAAGGTGATCGACAACCTGCATGAGGTCTGCGGTGAGACCGGTACCGCCCATCCCCTGTTGATGATGACCGCGGCATTAGACGAGGCCAAACCCGGCGATAAGATCGTCATGGCCAGCTTCGGCCAGGGATGCAGCGCGTTTCTTTTCGAGGTCACCCCAAACATCGCCAAGATGCCTGAACGCAACAAATTCAAACGCACCCTGGAGCATAAGGAAACCACGGACAATTACCTCAAATTCCTTAAATTCAGGGACCTCCTTCATCCGGAAATGGGGATCCGGGCCGAGGCGGAAACCCAGACCGCGTTGACGACCCTGTGGAGACGGCGTAAGATGCTGCTGGGGCTTGTGGGCGGCAAATGCCGGGTCTGTGGAACGCCGCAGTTTCCCAAAACCGACGTCTGCGTCAATCCCGCGTGCACCGCCCGGCACAGTCAGGATGACTACGAGTTCGCGGATATTCCGGCAAAGGTTAAAACCTTTACCGGAGACATGCTGGCGGTTTCCGTTGAGCCGCCCCATAAATACGGAATGATTCAGTTTGAAGGCGGCGGCCGGTTTATGGCCGACTTTACGGACTGCACCTTGGAGGAGTTAAAGGTCGGGCTTCCGGTACAGATGGTATTTCGAAAACGCAACGAAGACGAGGAACGCGGCTTTGTCAACTATTTCTGGAAAGCCGCGCCGATTCCCGGGGCTGCGGAGGAAATGAAAAAAATCCGGTTTGACGGCCGTGTGGCCATTGTGACCGGGGCCGGAGGCGGTCTCGGACGGGTCTACGCCCTGGAACTTGCCAAACGGGGGGCATCGGTGGTGGTCAATGATCTGGGCGGCGCCAGGGACGGCACCGGCGCAGGCTCCAGCTCCCCGGCGGACAAGGTCGTAAAAGAAATCCAGGATCTGGGCGGCAAGGCCGTGGCCAGCTACGACAACGTCGCCACCCCCGAAGGCGGTGAGGCCATCGTAAAAACCGCCCTGGATGCCTTCGGCCGGGTGGACATCCTGATCAACAACGCCGGCATTCTAAGAGACAAAAGCTTTGTCAAGATGGAACCGGAAAACTGGGCGGCGGTTCTGGCGGTGCATTTAAACGGCGCCTATAACGTGACAAAGCCCGCCTTCAAGGTCATGCGGGATAACGGGTTCGGCCGCATCATCATGACCACCTCCGCGGCCGGGCTCTACGGCAATTTCGGACAAACCAACTACTCCTCGGCGAAAATGGCCCTGGTCGGGTTCATGAACACCTTAAAGCTGGAAGGGGCGAAGTATGACATCAAGGTCAACACCATCGCGCCCCTGGCCGGATCCCGGCTCACCGAGGACATCATGCCGCCGGAGATATTCGTAAAAATGAAACCGGAGTTCGTCGCCCCCATGGTGTTGTATCTGTGCAGCGATAACTGCACGGAAACCGGAAAAATCTTCAACGCCGGCATGGGCTACTTCAACAGGGCCGCGGTGCTCACCAGCGCCGGGGTTCAGCTCGGAGACGCGCAGAACCCGCCGACCCCCGAACAGATCGACGAGAACATCGATAAAATCAGCGCCATGGAGGGCGCCAAGGAGTTTACGGATCTCAATTCAGCGCTCTTTGACCTGCTGACGCCCAAAGAAAGTGGCGCGAAAAAAGAAGAGGCCGGCTCAAAGCCCTCTGCCGGAGTCACCGTCAAGGAGGTCTTTGATAAAATGCCGACCGCCTTTAACGCATCTGCCGCGGCGGGAGTGGACGTCACCTTCCAGTATCATATATCCGGAAGCGGCGGCGGCAGCTGGGTGGTGAAGGTTGCGGACGCCAAGTGCACGGTGGAGGCCGGCAAGGCGGACAAGCCCACCTGCACCTTGAACATGGCCGAAGCCGATTTTCTGGATATGGTTTCCGGAAAGCTGGATCCCATGAAGGCCTTTACATCCGGAAAGCTCAAAATCGAGGGGGATGTCATGAAATCCCAGCTTATCGGAAAACTGTTTAAAATTTAACCCGCATAGACTGCCATCCATAAAGAGGAGGAAAAAAACATGGCTACAGGAATAAAAGATAAGGTCGCCATCATCGGGATGGGATGCACCAAGTTCGGAGAACGCTGGGACGTGGGGGCTGAAGAACTGATGCTCGAGGCGTATGAGGAATGCCTGGCGGATGCCGGAATCGAGCAAAAGGATATTCAAGCCGCATGGTTCGGTACCTGCATGGATGAGGTCAATGTGGGGAAAACCGCCATGCCCCTGTCCGTCACCCTGCATCTTCCCATGATTCCGGTCACCCGTGTGGAAAACTATTGCGCCAGCGGAACCGAGGCGTTCCGAGGCGCCTGTTATGCGGTGGCCTCAGGCGCCTATGATGTCTGCCTGGCGCTGGGGGTGGAAAAACTGAAAGATACCGGCTACGGCGGACTGCCTGGGGCAGGTTCAAACGCCGGCACCCTTATCTGGCAGTGGTGGCCGAACCTGACCGCTCCGGGATCCTTTGCCCAGCTCGCCAGCGCATATGCCGCAAAGTATAAAATCAAGCCTGAAGACCTGAAACGGGCCATGGCGCATGTTTCGGCCAAAAGCCATGCCAACGGCACCTTGAACCCCAAGGCGCACCTTCAGAAAGCGGTGACCGAGGATCAAATCCTTGCGGCCCCCATCATCGCCCATCCCCTTGGTCTGTTTGACTGCTGCGGGGTCAGCGACGGCTCCGCCTGCGCGATTGTCACGACCCCGGAAATCGCAAAAAAAATGGGTAAAAAAGATTTTGTATCGGTCAAGGCCCTCCAGATTGTTTTGAGCAGCGGTGAAGAAATGGCTTACAACGACTGGGACTGCGACCATTTTCTGACCACCTCCAAATGCAGCACCATGGCGTATAAGGAGGCCGGCATTGAAAACCCCAGAAAAGAAATCAGCATGATGGAGGTCCATGACTGTTTTTCCATCACGGAATTCGTCACCTACGAGGACCTGCATATCTCGGAAAGGGGAAAAGCCAGAGAGGACATCATGAACGGCTTTTATGATCTGCATGGCGGCGGGGTCCCCTGCCAGCTCGACGGCGGCCTCAAATGCTTCGGGCACCCCATCGGCGCGTCCGGGCTGCGGATGCTCTACGAGATGTACCTGCAGCTTCATGGACGGGCGGGTAAACGCCAGATCGAAAACCCAAGGCTGGGTCTGACCCACAACCTGGGCGGGTTTCCGTTCCAGAACATCTGCAGCGTCGCCATCATCGGCAAATACAAGGGGTAATCCACAAACACAAGACGACCCTGGCGGGGCTGTAACCCACAGGGTCGTCTTTTCATTGATCACTGTTTCAGCCCATCCTTCACATCGCCGTCAAATTTTTGTCTCTTTTTTGTCATTATTTCAAAACCCGTGCAATTTTATGTAAATCGCAGGC
Source organism: Desulfonema limicola (assembly GCA_020722245.1). GTDB lineage: Bacteria > Desulfobacterota > Desulfobacteria > Desulfobacterales > Desulfosalsimonadaceae > DYLE01. Next base: position 31,331 of record DYLE01000001.1, on the reverse strand, counting down.
GTTGCATTTATTCTGTTGACGAAAAGATCATCCCTGTGCTAAAAATATTGCTGGTTGACGGACTGAATCTTCTAACCCCCAAAGTTAAGGAGTCTGCCATGTTCCCCTTGCCTGAATTTTTTGAGTTCTACAATCCCACCAAGGTCGTTTATCAGATCGGTATTGCAACAAGCCTGAAACCTGAGCTGGATATCATCGGCATCAAAAAATACTTCATCGTTTCCGACCGCATCATCAGCGACCTGGGTCTGGTCAAAAAGGTCGCGGACGGGCTTGCGGAAGCCGGATGCGAGGTCACCGGGGAGTTTCTGGATGTGGCCCAGGACGGCCGGCTCAACGACGTCAAGACCTGCGCCGGCCAGATCAAGGACTCCGGCGCCCAAGGGATCATCTCCATCGGCGGCGGCAGCGTGATCGACACCGCAAAGGCCTCGAACATCCTTTTCTCGGAAGGCGGAGACCTGGTTGAGGACTACTCGGGCGCCCACACCCTGACCCGGCCGCTCAAACCCCATATCGTGATTCCGACCACCGCCGGCACCGGCAGCGAGGTGACCATGGTGGCCGTCATCTATGACGAAGAGAACAAAGAGAAGCTGGCCTTTCCGGATAAATTTCTGCTCCCGAACCTGGCTGTGCTCGATCCGGAAATGACGGTCTCCCTTCCGCCGAACATGACCGCGGGCACCGGCATGGATGCCTTAACCCATGCCCTGGAGGCCTATGTCGGCATTCAGGCCAGCCCCATATCCGATGCGTTTGCCTTGGGCGCCATCGAGCTGATTGTAAACCACCTGCCCAGAGCCACGGAAAACGGAGAGGACATCGAAGCCAGAGGCGCCATGCTCATCGCCTCAACCATGGCCGGCGTTGCCTTCACCCATTCCATGGTGGGCTGTGTCCACGGCATGGCCCACGCCACCGGCGGGCTGTTCCGTGTGCCTCATGGCATCGCCAACGCCATTTATCTTCCCTACGGCATGGAGTACAACTTTGAACAAATCAAGACCAGACTCGCCCGCCTGGCCCCGGTGATGGGCGAACACACCGCCGGACTATCTGAAGAAGACGCCGCCCGAAAGGCCATTGACGCGGTATATAAGCTCAGGGAAAAACTAAACCGGCTGGGCGCCCTCCCCTTGCGGTTGAGGGATGTGGGCGTGCCTGAGGACGGACTTGCCGCCATCGCGGAAGGCGCCTTAAACGACGGGACATCCTTCTACAACCCACGGGAGGTGGATCCCGAGGCACTCCTCCCCTATATCCAGAAAGCGTATTAGCCAATCAACCTAACGTTCAATCATAAGGAGGAAATCATGGGATTATTTGAGAGTTCGGAAAAATTCGAAGAGGTATTGGTCGGGTTTTTTAAACTGGTGGCCGACACCCCGGAGGTGGCGAACAAGCTGCTTGAATCCAAACTGATCATCCGGTTTTCCTATACCGATCCGGACCTGGTCCTCGTGGTGGATTGCTCCGGGGACAAGATCGATATCAGGCCCCGCGATACCGAAACAAAGGCGATCGTCGAGATGTCCATGAATGCGGATATCGCCCATAAATTCTGGTTCGGCAAGGTCAACCTGACCATGGCCCTGACCCGAAAACAGATGATCGCAAAAGGCCCCATTCCGAAAATATTAAAGCTGCTTCCGGCCATCAAACCCACCTATGAGATGTATCCCAAGTACCTGGAGGAACACGGCTACAGCCAATACAATGTTTACTAGGAGGCTTGCACCATGGGCGGCTATGCGGGAAAAATGCTCTATATCGACCTGACCTCAGGCAGCATCGAAAAAAAGCCCCTGGATCTGTCCTTTGCCAGGACCTATATCGGGGGCATGGGGTTCGGCACTCAGATCTACCTTGATTTGATCAAGGGGAACCCGGGTTTTGATCCATTATCCCCGGCCAATCCCTTTGTGCTGATGACCGGCCCACTGACGGGAATAAAGATGGACGCGGTTGCCCGGTGGACCATGGGTGCGAAATCCCCCCTGACCGGTTTCTGGGGCGAGGCGAACACCGGCGGATTTTTCGGGGCATACCTGAAATTCGCCGGATACGACGGCATCATCCTCACCGGCGCGGCCAAATCCCCGGTTTATATCTTCATCAATGACGATCAGGTTGAAATCCGGAACGCCGGTAAATACTGGGGCAAAGACACCTATGACACCAACGATCAGATGCTCGAGGATCATAAACCGGAGGCCAAGGGCCCCGGCCAGGTCATCTGCATCGGACCGGCCGGAGAAAAAGGGATCCGGTTTGCCTCGATCATCAACAACAAGGGGCATGCCGCCGGCCGCACCGGCATGGGGGCGGTGTGGGGGTCCAAAAACCTCAAGGCCATCTATGCCGCGGGCTCCGGACAGGTGGAGATCGCCCATCCCGACAAGCTGAAAGAACTGAAAGAAGAGCTTAAAACCGTATACGAAGAAAGCATCTTTATCGACGCCCTCCGTTCCAGCGGAACCCCCGCCCATATCGATGTGGGGATTCTGGGCGGAGACATCCCGATAAAAAACTGGCAGATGAACCAATGGGAGCTCATCGACGCCATCGGACCGGGCGCCATCGAGGAAAAAATTTTTGCCGGGCATAAAACCTGCTACGGGTGCGGCGTGGCCTGCAAAAAAGAGGCTCAGGTCAAGGAGGGTCCGTTTAAAATCGAAAAAGGGCCGTCGCCGGAGTATGAGACCATCGCCACCTTCGGCACCATGTGCTTAAATTCCGACATCGAATCCATCGCCAAGGCCAATGATCTCTGCAACCGATATGGAATGGACACCATCACCTGCGGCGCCACCATCGCCTTTGCCATCGAATGCTTTGAAAACGGTCTGATCACCGAAAAAGACACCGACGGGCTGAAACTCACCTGGGGAAACTCCGAAGCGATCGTGGCCGTGTGCGAAAAAATCGGCAAAAAAGAAGGATTCGGACAGGTCCTGGCCGAGGGAAGCGCGGCGGCGGCGAAAAAAATCGGAAAAAACGCCTCTGATTTTCTGACCACCGTCAAGGGGCTTGAGGCGCCGATGCACGATCCGCGAGGGGCCCACGGCTACGGGCTGGCCTACGGGGTATCCCCCCGGGGGGCCTGCCATGAAGCCAGCTTAAACTTCAATGTGGAAGGCGGAGCCCAGATCATTCCGGAAATCGAAGCGCTCGCTGCCCAGTATGAAGAACTCAGCAGCGAAAAAAGAGCGGAACTGAACGTCGCCTGCCAGGATTACGGCATGTTTTTCTCAAGCTGCGCGCTTTTCTGCAACCTCGGGGCGGTTCCCTTAAACGCCACCCAGGCGGTGGCCATGGTAAACCATGTCACCGGGTTTGACTATTCGATCGATGAGGTGGTGGCGATCGGCCGGAAGGTATGGTACATGAAACGAGGGCTGACCAACCTTTTCGGGGCCCGCGCACAGGACGACCGGCTTCCCAAACGCCTGATGACCGCGATTGAAGACGGACCCACGGCGGGGAGCGTTCCGGATATGGACAAGATGTTGAAGGAATTCTACGAGCTGCGCGGCTTCAATGCGGACGGGGTTCCGAAAAAAGAGACCCTGGAGCAGCTCGGGCTTAACGATCTGGCCGGGCTTCTTTATGCCTGAAAAACAGATGGGAGTCGAGGAGGCAAACCCTCAGGCGCTTTTCAAAAATACGTCCGAAGGATCGCTTTCCAGCCACCCCTCCCAACGGGCGGTAAAATTAAGATATCCCCTGCCGATTCCAGTGTCCGCATACCGACTGCAATAATGCGCCCGACAGCCCAGGGGACGGTCATTATAGACCGCGCACCTGCCTGAAGGGGCCAGATGCGGACAGGCATATACAAAGGTGTTTGCGTCGATCTCCAGGCGGACGCTCTCCCCGGTTTCAGGATGCCTTCCGCAGCACTCGTAGACCTTGTCATCCATCGGACAATCGTCACAGGGATTCATAGGTGTAAGATAACGGGAATAAGGGCCTGCGTCAATGCATTCAAACCGCCTGAAAACCAAATTTACCCTTGAATTGATAAATATTTGATCTTTACGCGACGATCTGGTAGATAAATAAGGCTTTATCATTGGGCGTAAGGAAATCGACATGTTAAGCCATACGCTTGAAAAAATAGAAAAAAAAATTAAAACATCTCCGAATATTCCCGACCTGAACAAGGCCGAGTATATCGCCCTGCTCAAAACCCTAAACGATGAAATCAACGAACTGCAAAAAAACCAGAAAGAAAAAGCGGAAAGCATCAAAGGCTTTACAAAAATTTCCGCCCATGAAGCCACCCGAACCGAGATCAACCCCAACCTGATCAAGATATCCATAGAGGGTTTATTATCGTCGGTGAAGGGGGTTGAGGCGTCATATCCCCGGCTGACCCAAACCGTAAACGAAATCTGCGCGTTTTTATCAAAAATCGGCATCTAACATCAACAAACATCATCAAGGAGGCCATAGGATGGATCAATCTGAACGCACCGGCAGTTTTACCGGCGATGGCGGGATCACTATTTTTTACCGGCAGCGTCCGGCCGAGCCGGAGCGCGGCCGCATCGTGATCGCCCACGGGCTCGGAGAGCATTCCGGAAGATACGCCCATGTGATGGAAAGGATGATCCGCATGGGCATATCGGTCTGGGCATTGGATCACCGGGGGCACGGCAGAAGCGGCGGAAAGCGCGGCCATATCAACGCTTTCCAGGAGTACCTTCTCGACCTCGGTCAAATGATACGCATCGCCAAAAAAGGGGCGCCCGAAAAAATGAAATGCCTTTTGCTCGGGCACAGCATGGGCGGGCTCATGGCCCTGGCCTTTGCCGAGGAATCCGCGGGTCTGATCCACGGGGTCGTCGCCTCCTCGCCGGGATTGGCCCCTGCCATGAAGGTCCCGGTCATCAAGGGCTTCATGGGAAAGCTCATGTCGAACATCTGGCCCGGCCTGACCTTTGACAATGAGCTGGATTCCTCGCATCTGAGCCATGACGCATCCGTGGTGAAGGCGTATGACACCGATCCCCTGGTTCACCGCAGGGTCAGCGCCCGGTGGTTCACCGAATTTATGACCGCCATGGACCATACCCTTCAGCACGGCTCAAAAATCACTATCCCCGTGCTGATGCAGGTTGCGGGCGACGACCGCCTGGTGGATGCCAAGACATCCGAAACCTTTTTTCAAAGCATCAGAGCTGAGGATAAAACACTTCACGTCTACGACGGCCTTTACCATGAAATCTACAACGAGGTCGAGGAACACCGGCAGCGGGTTTTGGCCGATCTGGAGGGCTGGCTGAATGATCATCTTTAGGCCTCAGCGAGTTGTATCAAGGACTGAGGGTTGAACCGCGGCGGATGGGAATGGCAAACATCCTTCGCGACTGGTTCCGTAACCGCTTTGCAGACCCCCAGACCGTCATCCTCTGGTTTTTCCTGATCAGCGGGTTTCTCATCATCTTCCTGCTGGGGGAGATGCTGGTCCCGGTTTTCGCCAGCCTGGTCATCGCCTACCCCCTGGAAGGGATTGTCGGCGGGCTTGAAAAACTGAGGCTGCCGCGAAGGGCATCCGTATGGATCACCTTCCTTCTGTTCATCGCCTGCCTTCTGGTACTGGTGATCGGTTTTCTGCCCTTGCTTTCCCGTCAGATCGGTGAGCTGATCCGGGACCTGCCTGAAATGATCGCCGGCACCCAGAACAAGCTGATGGAGCTGCCCAAACGCTATCCTGAGGTTATCTCAGAATACCAGATCAGCAGCCTTATCGGGTTTTTAAAATCCGAGCTGACCCGGCTGGGGCAATCCGTTCTCGTATTTTCAGTGGCCTCGGTGCGAAACATCATCACCCTTCTGGTCTACCTGGTGCTTGTCCCGTTTCTTGTCTTCTTTTTTCTGAAGGATAAAACCTTAATCATCGACTGGATCAAGGGGTTTCTTCCAAAAAACCGGGAGCTGGCAACAGAGGTCTGGCACGAGGTGAACCGGCAGGTCGCCAACTATGTTCGCGGGAAAATATGGGAAATCATCATCGTCTGGGTCGTCAGCTACGCGACCTTCAGCATTTTAGGTCTCCATTTCTCCATGCTGCTCTCATTTTTCATCGGCCTGGCTGTTTTGATTCCTTATATCGGTGCGACCATCATGGTGATGCCGGTGGGGATGATGGCCTTGTTCCAGTGGGGATTCGGGCGGGATTTTGCGTATGTCCTCATCGCCTATGCGGTTATCCATGTGCTTGACGGAAACATTCTCGTGCCCCTTCTCTTCTCCGAAGTCGTCCACCTGCATCCGGTTACCATCATCATTGCGGTGCTGGTGTTTGGTGGTCTCTGGGGTGTCTGGGGGCTGTTTTTCGCCATACCTCTGGCCACCCTGGTCCATGCGGTGATAAAAGCCTGGTTTTCCAAGAAAGAAACCTTAATTATGGAACCGGTCGTTAAAGCGACAAAAACAGAATGTTAAGGGGAAAAGGAGATCCATCATGTTGCTGTTTAAAAGCCATCCTCTTAAATCCATACCATTGGCCTTTGCGCTGATCATGGTCATGGCCCTGTCGCCGTTTGATTGCCGGGCCGAATCCGACTTGGACGAGACGCCCAGCCCCTTGCCGATTGAGGAACGAAAACCCCTCCCCATCGATGAGCTTGAGACCTTGCCCGTCGAGGAGGCCAGTCCTGCTCCCGAAGAAGGGCTTAAACCCCCTCCTGAAGAAGACCGCAACACCCTCAGCCTGTACCTCGAAAACGATAACTTTGTCAGTAGAAGCGATGACAGCCAGTACACCAACGGGTTAAAACTGACCTGGAGCTCCCCCATCCGTAAAGACTATCCCCACTGGGCCTGGACCCATCGATGGCTTTACCCCCTGATCAAATACCTTCCGTTTGAAAAACAGAAGGACCGCCGAAGGAATATCACGTTTTCCCTGGGGCAGAGCATGTATACGCCCGAGGATATTGAAATCAAAGAGCGGATCCCGGATGACCGGCCCTATGCCGGAATGCTCTATACGGAAATGGGGTTTCACAGCAGAACCCGACGCGATATGGACTCCCTGGAGCTTCTTCTGGGACTGGTCGGCCCGCAGTCCTACGCGGAAGAAACCCAAAAGGCGATACACGATCTATTCGGTTTTGTTGAGCCCGAGGGGTGGGATCACCAGCTTCAGAATGAACCGGTGATCTGCATCATCTACGAACATAAGAAAAAAATCTTCATGTCCGGGATCGGAAGCGGGTTCGGGTATGACGGGGCGTTGAACACGGGCGGCGGGCTTGGAAACGTCATGACCTATTACAACCTCGGTTTTTCGCTTCGGGTGGGCTGGAACCTGCCGGATGATTTCGGAAGCTTTCCCATTCGGCCGGTCAGCAGCATCAACGGGGCTTTCGGCGCCCCGAACCCCAAGGGGACAGGATCCAAAAGGATCGGCGTTCACCTGTTTTCATCGGTTGAAGGGAGGGCCGTGCTGCATGACATCTTTTTAGACGGCAACACCTTTACCGGTGACAACAACAGCAGTGTCGATAAAAAACCGATTATCGCGGATATTGTAAACGGGCTGTGTGTCACCTGGGAGCGGTTAAAAATAAGCTTCGCCTATGTGATTCGTACAAAGGAGTTTGATGAGCAGGATGGATCGCAGGAATTCGGAAGTCTCGGTATATCCTTTGCATTTTAACGGTTTCATGATTTGATGTATTGGTAAAAAGCTATCTATCCCGCTATACAGAAAAAGAAGGCTGAAGGTAGAAGGCTGAAGGCTGAAGGTGAAAGGCTGACTGTTTTTCTCTGTGTGCTTTGTGCTCTCTGTGGTTAATTTGTTCGCTCTTCAAACCGGGGAAATATAAGTTCTTTGGAAGTCAGCTGCGAGCGAGATTGAGGCTTTCGGTGAAATAAGCGGTTTGCGTTGAATGCGTTAAAAATTGCAAGCTGTTTGAGGCGCTTGCGCCGAGTTCTTGCAATTTCGCATTCAATGCGAACCGCGCCCCGAAAGACTCACGAAGCGAACAGTTTTGACTTTTTACTGTTCCATCATGATTTAATTTTTATTTAAAGGGGAATCCATGCGCATCATCGACCAGCCGAAGGTCTACCTTGTGGCCAAAACCCAGCTGCTGGCAGAAGGCCTGGCGGCCTATCTGAAGGATATCGGCAGCCCGGACTGGCGGCCGGATTCCGCGGTTTCCGACGGGGAGAACCTGATCGAGGCGGCGGGCAGAATGTGTTACCGGAGCTGGCAGCCGTATGACCCGGACAAGCCGGAAGCCACCAACCCCAACGTCACCGATATTCGACGCGGAAACCGGCAGTACACCGGAAACGTCTTAAAAAGCGGACACGGGTCGATCCTGGAGCATGTCTGCATGACCTTTATCTGCAGAAACGTATCCCGGGTTTTCACCCATGAACTGGTCAGGCACCGGGCCGGCATGGCCTACAGCCAGGAAAGCCTCCGGTATGTCCGCTTAGACGACCTCTCCTTCTGGTTTCCCGAGGCCGTCAAAAAAAACCCCAGGGCGCATGAACGGTTCAGGGACGTGGTGGATTTTCTCGAAAAAACCCAAAAGGAGCTTGCCGAGATATTCGGGCTAAAGGAGATCAACGATTTTACGACCAAGAAGCACCTGACCTCCATTTTCAGGAGGCTTGCGCCCATCGGCCTGGGAACCTCCATCATGGTGACCGGAAACCTTCGCGCCTGGCGTCACATCATCGCCATGCGCACCTCGGAGGCGGCGGAAGAGGAGATCCGCATCGTGACGGGCCAGATCGCGCAAATCTGCAAAAAAGAGTACCCGAATATCTTTCAGGACATGACCTGTGATGAGTCCTCGGGGGTCTGGCAATTTACCTACCCGAAGGTATAGCTGTGCTTCAGCCGAACGCGGGATTGCGGCAAGACATGGTTTATGAAAAAAAAATAGAGGTTCAATACGCCGAAACCGGGGTGGAGGGCCGGCTCAAACCGGTGATGATCTTTAACTACCTGCAGGATGTGGCCAGCGATCATGCGACGGTGATGGGCATCTCGGCCCTGGACATGCTCGCAAAAAATCTCGCATGGGTCATCATCCGCTACCATGTAACCATCTTCCGCTACCCGGCATGGAAGGATCACCTGCTGCTTCGCACCTGGCGCTGTCCGTTCAAAAATCTGTATGAGCTGAGAACCTATGAGATACGCGATAAAACAGGCGATCTGATGGTTTCCGCCAAAAGTTCGTGGGTGCTGACAAGCTTAAGCTCAAAAAAACCGGTCCGGCTGAATAAAAACCTGCCGCCGGAGCTGATCGCCGGAAGGCAGAAGCCCATCGACAACGACCTGGCCGATCTGCCGCCCCTCACCCGGAAGGAGACCACCCGTTTTTTTTCCGCCGGAATGCATGACCTGGATTTCAACCGGCATGTGAACAACGCGGTGTACGTGGTGTGGGCGATTGAAAGCCTTCCCGTAAATATCCTCTCTTCCCACCTTTTAAAAGAAATCTCCGTCATCTACACCGGGGAATCCCTGCTGGGGGACCGGATATCCGGTAATATTCAGCGTATCGAGGCCAACCCCGGGAAGGTGTTTTTGCACTCCCTGATTCGGGAGCCTTCTCAAAAAGAGATTACCCGTCTCCGGACCGTCTGGGAGCCGATTTAACCGCGCAATACCCCGGTTTTTCCGGAACATCCCAAACCGATCTGCCGGGTCAGAGGTTTTTTAAAAGCTGGTTCGCCGCGGTCAGCATGGGATCCCAGACCGGGCTGAACGGCGGCGAATACGCCAGATCGGTCTGGGCAAACCGGTCAACGGTCATTTTCTGATGAAGCGCCACTGCCGCCGCGTTGATCCGGTGGGCCACCCCCTCCTGCCCCACCATCTGGACCCCGAGCAGTTTTCCTGTTTTTTTATCCCCCACCATATGAACCCAGATGTCGGATGACCCCGGATGGGCATGCGCCCTGGATCTGGCCTGAATAATGACCTCGGCCGGTGAAAAACCGGCCTGGCCGGCCTCGGCAACGGTCAACCCGGTCCTGGCCACCTGAAGATCAAAAACCTTGAACACCGCCGTACCGACGATCCCTTCCAGCTCCACCGGCTTTCCGCACACGTTATCGGCAACGGCCCAGCCGCCCCGGTTGGCGCGCAGCGCCAGCGGAATCCAGACCTTCTCCCCGGTGACCGCATGAAACGAATCGGCGCAATCGCCGGCCGCATACACATGCGGATCGCTGGTTCTCATGCCACGGTCCACGCGGATCGCCTTTTTGACGCCAAGCGCGATCCCGGCATCGGCGGCCAGCTCGCTGTTGGGCCGAACCCCGATGCTCACCAAAACCAGATCCGCTTCCAGGATCAGATCCGGACAGCAGACAGACAGCCGGGAGCCCGCCTGCCGGATCCGTTCCACGGCGCGTCCCGAATACATCCGGATCCCGTTTTTCTCCAGGGTCTGCCGAATGACGGCCGACAGCTTCTCATCCATCCAGGGCAGAAACCCCGGCCTGGGTTTCACCATGGAGACTTCGATCCGCCTGGCCCGAAGCGCTTCACACATTTCCAGGGCGATATACCCCATGCCCAGAATCACCACCTCCTTGACCTCCCGGGAGGCGAGGTAGTTCTTTAGCCTTCTTCCATCGTCTAAAAATTTCAGGGCCATGACCCCGGGAAGGTCATTCCCCTCGATGTTCGGCATGATGGGGGATGCTCCGGTGGCGATCAGCAGCTTGTCATAGGAAAACGCAAACGGTTTTGAATCCCGGGTAATCCCTTTGACCAAGCGAGCGGCTGTATCGATCGTATCCGCGCAATGCCCGGTCAGGAGATCAATCCCCTGTTTTTTACGAAACACCTCCGCCCTTCTGACCACCAGGTCCTCGATTTCCCGGCCGGGGTCCGCAATGTTAAAAGGCATGCCGCATGCGCTGTAGGATACGTCCATGCTCTTTTCCAGAACCGTCACATTCATGTCCGGGGCGTTCCGCTTGGCCCGGCTGGCAGCGCTCATGCCGGCGGCGTCCCCGCCGATAATCAAAAAATTCATCCTTTTGTTTTTCCTTTCCCATCGCGGACCGGTGGGGTTTCGGCCGCGGGTGGTTTAAACCATTTTATATTCACATTCACAAAAACTTTTTGATCGCGGCAATCAATCCCCCTTGACTCATTTAATCCGCTGATATAAAAAATTTATCTTAGATGCTTACTGAATCTGTAATCTGATAACCGCCATTCATCAGGCCAAATCAGGGGTGAAGGTTTGACGGCAAAAAACTTAAAACCCCAAGCCTGTTTTGCAAGATGTCCAAATCATGCCCTGCCGGCGCATGAAACCTGGACCAAAAGTGATCTGATACCCTGTCCATGAATAATTTAAAGCTGATTCAAACACCCCCGGCCGGTGCCCACCGCATCAAACTTTGCGGGGACACCCTGACCTTCACTCTAGACCTACCCGAAGCCATCGCCGGTCAAGCCTGGCTGAGAACCAACCTCGGGCATGCGCATACCCAGCGACAGGAGATCATTCGGGCGGTCACCCACATGGAGCCGCTTCTCGGACGGGCATGGTATGATATACCCATGAGGCGGATCAGTCAACACCGGTTTGAGCTGACCCTGGGGCTCTGTGAAACCGGTCACTTTGAGGCCAAGTGCTACTTTCTTCCCTTCCGCGAAAGGGTTCCGGTGTGGCCGGCCGGCGACAATGTATTCATCAATGTCGAACCGGCCGACACCTGCTGCGGCAACATCATCTACAACGCCTTTGTTCGGCAGTTCGGTCCGAATAAGGATGGCTCCTTTACGGCCGAACAGGAGAATCTAGATACGATCCGAAAACTGGATGAGGCCGGGTACACCGTTATTCCGCCTTCCGGCACCTTCCGGGACCTGATTGTTCAGCTGGATTTCATCATGGAGCATCTGGGATGCCGCATCCTGCACCTGCTGCCGGTTAACCCTATCCCCACCACCTATGGTCGAATGGGGCGGTTCGGAAGTCCCTATGCGGCTTTGAATTTCACCGCCGTTGACCCGGCCCTGGCGGTCTTTGATCCCAAGGCGACCCCCCTGGAACAGTTTATCGAGCTTGTGGATGCGGTTCACGCCCGATACGGCAAGATCCTCATCGACATCGCCCCCAACCATACCGGATGGGCCGCGGAGCTTCACGGACTCCATCCCGAGTGGCTGATCCGGGATAAGGAGGGAAAAATCGAGGTTCCCGGCGCCTGGGGGGTGACCTGGGCGGATTTGACACGGCTGGACTACCATAAAAAAGCCCTGTGGCAATACATGGCCGAGGTCTATTTGACCTGGTGCCGAAGGGGAGTGGACGGGTTTCGGTGCGATGCGGGGTACATGATCCCCATAGAGGCCTGGACCTATATCGTGGCCACGGTCAGGGAGGAATTTCCAAATACGATCTTCTTTCTGGAGGGGCTGGGGGGCGAACTCTCCGTCACCCGGGAGATTTTAAACTCCGCCAACTTCAACTGGGCCTATTCCGAACTTTTCCAGAACTATGACCGAAGCCAGATTGAGCGCTACCTTCCCGAGGCGGTGCGGGTTTCAAGCGAAAATGGCATCCTGATCCATTTTGCGGAAACCCATGACAACAACAGGCTCGCGGCGACCTCCACGGCCTACGCCGCCATGCGGACCGCGCTCTGCGCCCTCTGTTCCACCCAGGGGGGTTTCGGTTTTGCAAACGGCGTGGAATGGTTCGCCACCGAAAAGATTGATGTACACAACGCCTGTTCCTTAAACTGGAACGCCGATATCAATCAGGTGCCGTGGATTCAACGGATCAACCACCTGCTCAAGTCCCACCCGGCCTTTTTCGATCAGGTGGAGATCCGTCTGATTCAAAAAGGAGGCGGTAACTGCCTCACCCTTCTGCGGCACCATATTCCCAGCGGCAAAAAGCTGATCGTGCTGATCAATCTGGATTTGACGCATACGGCCACGGCCGAATGGGATTCAAACGACACCGGTATTTTTTCAAATCAATACATAGATCTTCTCCAGGAAGAATCGATCACGGTCAACACAAACCACGGACGCTTAACCCATGACCTGAATCCCTGCCAGGTGCGCTGCCTTTCGCCGGACGCGCAAGACCTGAAGACCTATCACGGGCCTGTAATCAGCGAGGCGGCTCTTCCCCAACAGATTCATCATCAGGCGCTGCGCGCCCTGGCCCTGGATGTCCATCGGTTTTACCACGGCCTGATCGATCTTGAAGGGTTCGATCCGAATGCAGCCGCAGACGAACTTGCCGCGGATCCGGTGGAATTCTGCAGAAGGATGAACCCCTGCTCCGAGGAATCGCGGGTCATCACCTGGAACTGGCCCCAGGATGCCCGCAGGCAAACCCTGCTGCCTCCGGACCATTTTTTGCTGATAAGAATCGATGCGCCGTTTCATGCCCGGATAGTCCGCCAGGAAACCGATTCCGAACGAACCCTGGCGGTCGCCTTCAGCCTGGTGGGCAACGACAAGGTCCATAGCGCGTTGGTGATGCCCCAGCCGGTTTGCGATCATCACACGGCCGCCACGCTGAAATTGACCATCTACCGAAAAAAAAAGGTTATCCATGTGGATGCTCCCCTGCTGTATTTATCCCGACCGGAACAGGTGTCGGTCAAACGGGTATTCCGCAGGGAGAGCCTGTTTGACAACCCCCTGCTTTTTCTGGGAACCAACGGCCGGGGCGCCATGATGCGGGCGCACGCGGCCTGGGGGAGGCTGAAAAGCAAGTATGATGCGCTTCTTGCCGCCAATCTGCATTCGGATTTTCCGGTGGACCGCCGAATGTTGCTGATTCGATGCCGGGCCTGGATTGTGTTTCAGGGGTACTCCCAGGAGATTTCCATCGATTCCCTGGAGGATTTCAGGGTTGAAGATGGGTCCCGGTGCGCCTGGCGGTTTTCCATACCCTGCGGCCAGGGGCAGCATGTCGTGATGTCGGTCACCGCACAGCTGATCGCCGGCTGCAACCGGATCAACCTGAGTTTCAGCCGCAAGGCCAAAAGCAGCGGCCGGACAAACCAGCTTTCAAACAAGAAACCCGTCCAACTGATTATCCGGCCGGATATCGACGACCGGAATTTCCATGAAAACACCAAGGCCTACCTTGGCCCCGAGCACCACTGGCGCTCCGCCTGCGCCGTCCGGCCCAACGGCTTTATTTTCAAGCCGTATTCGGACCACCTCCTGGATGTGGGCATCTCCTCCGGCGGGTTTGTCTGGGAACCCGAATGGCGGTATATGGTTTATTTAGAAGCGGAAGCCCAGCGGGGCCTGGATCCGTACACGGATCTTTTCAGCCCGGGGTACTTCTCGGCGTTTCTGAAGGGTAACGAGACGGTCCGGTTAACCGCAAGCGGCATGGAGACAGGCACCTTTCAACAGACCGAGGAGCCAAAAACCCATTTCACTGCTGTTTCGCGATCCGCTACCCCCGTTCAACAGGATCCCCTTGAAGCCATGGTTTCAGCGCTCAAGCAGTACATCGTTCGCCGGAATGAGATGAAAACCATCATCGCCGGCTATCCCTGGTTTCTGGACTGGGGACGGGACACCCTGATCGTGGCCCGGGGATTGATCGCGGCCGGGTTTGTTTCCGAGGCCGAGGCCATCCTGAAAAAATTTGCGCAGTTCGAAGATAACGGAACCCTGCCGAACATGATCCGCGGCATGGATGCGACAAACCGGGACACCTCGGACGCCCCCCTCTGGTTTTTTGTCGCATGTAAAGAGCTGATCCGCCATACCGGCAAGAAAAATTTCCTCACCCAAACCTGCGGGAAACGGACGATTCAACAGGTTCTGGTCTCCATCGGCGCGTCCTATCTTCAAGGGACCCCCAACGGGATTCATGTGGATTCAAGCACCAGCATGGTCTTCAGCCCGGCCCATTTCACCTGGATGGACACCAATCATCCGGCGGCCACGCCCCGGGAAGGGTATCCCATCGAAATTCAGGCGCTCTGGTATTATGCCTTGAAATTTTTGGCGCAGGTTGATAGTCTGAATAAAAAATGTAAATGGGCGGATCGGGCGGATCAGCTTCAGCGGGGCATCAAGGAACGGTTTTACCTGCGGGAGGCCGGCTATTTTTCGGATTGCCTGCACGCGCCTGCGGGCGTCTCCGCCGATAAGGCTGAAATCGATGATGCCCTGCGACCGAATCAGTTGTTTGCCATAACCCTCGGCGCCGTGACCGACCGGGTAATGATGCGGGCCGCGGTCAGAAGCTGCGAATCCCTGGTGGTCCCCGGCGCCCTGCGAAGCCTGGCCGATCAGGCCGTCAAACGTCCGTTGAAGATCACGCATCATGGATCGCTCTGCAACGATCCCTATCACCCCTACCAGGGCGTTTATGCGGGGGATGAGGACTCCCGGCGCAAACCCGCCTATCACAACGGAACGGCATGGACATGGATTTTTCCTTCATTCTGCGAGGCCTGGGCAAGGGTATACGGCGAACCCGGGAAAAAAACCGCTCAGTCCTGGATGGGGAGCAGCAGCGTTCTCATGAACGCCGGCTGCACCGGTCAGATCCCCGAAATCACGGACGGCGATTATCCGCATGCCCAGCGCGGATGCGATGCCCAGGCCTGGGGGGTCAGTGAATGGATAAGGGTATGGAAACATTTAACGAAATAATGATTCGGTTCGGGGTGAATCATTTTTTCATCATCAAAAGGAGGAGTTATGAGTATTCAAAAGAAATACCTTAAAACCAAAGGGATTTGCAGGGTGACCTTCAAACTCTCCAAAGAGGAGGCGCCGGATGCGCAAACCGTTCACCTGGTGGGAGAGTTCAACAACTGGCATCAAAAAGAGACCCCCATGAAAAAACAGAAAAACGGATCCTTTGCTCTAACCCTTGACTTTGCCGTTGGCCATGAATACGCCTTTCGGTATTTCATCGACGAGCAGACCTGGATCAATGACCCGATGGCGGATAAGTATGTACACAGCGGATTTCCCGGCACGGACAACTCGGTCATCATCGTATAGAAGGGGTAAACTATGAGCCATATTCAGCTGTTTCAGGTATATCCGAAAATTCCCGAGCACCTTGCTTTTGCGGAAAAAATGGTGAGAAACCTCTGGTGGACATGGAACCTGGACGCCATTGAGCTGTTGCGCCGGATCGACCCCAAGCTCTGGAGCAAATCCGGGAGAAACCCGATTCAATTTTTTTCCATGATCCCCCAGGAGCAGCTGGAGGCGATCTCCAAAGACGAAAGTTTTGCCCTGCATTTTCAGAGGGTAAAAGCGGCTTTTGAAAGTCAGGTTCTAACCCCGCCGAAGCCGCTCGACCCCGCGGACCAGGTGAATGGAACCGTCGCCTATTTTTCCATGGAATACGGCATCCATGAAAGCCTGCCCCTGTTTGCGGGGGGCCTGGGCATGTTGGCCGGCGATCACCTCAAGGCCGCGTCCGACCTGGGGGAACCCCTTGTCGCCGTGGGGCTGCTGTATCGAAACGGGTATTTTCATCAATACCTGGACCAGAACGGATGGCAGCAGGAAGAATACCCCGAAACCGACCTGTATCAGTTACCCCTTCAACGGGCGCTGGACGTCAACGGAAAAGACCTCTACATCAGGGTCGGCGGGTTTGACGGCGACATCCATGCCCAGGTGCTTAAGGTGATGGTCGGCAGGATCCCCCTGTATCTGCTCGACACCGATCTGAGGGAAAACTCCCCTGAAAAACGCAAAATCACCTCAAGGTTATACACCGCGGATTACAGGGTCAGGCTGGCCCAGGAGGTCCTTTTGGGCATCGGCGGTATGCGGGCGCTTGAAGCCATGGGAATTTATCCCACGGTCTGCCATTTAAATGAAGGCCACTGTTCCTTTGTCGGGATTGAGCGGCTCGCCCAGATCATGCGCAGGCATCAGATTGATCTACCAACCGCAAGGGAGGTCATCCCCCGAACCACGGTGTTTACGACCCACACCCCGGTTGCGGCCGGGCATGATGAGTTCCCCGTCGACCAGGTGATCCCCTATCTTAAGCCCTTTGAAAAGGATTTTCAGACCTCGGTCAATGAAATCGTTTCATGGGGGCAGCTTAAAAAAAACGGAAACGGCAGTCCCTTTTCCATGTTCGTGCTGGGCCTGCGCATGGCCCAGTACTGCAATGGCGTCAGCGAACTGCACGGCCAGGTGGCCCGGCGGATGTGGGCGGGGATCTGGCCCGGGCATCCTGAAAACGAGGTTCCCATCAAGCATATCACCAACGGGGTTCATATCCCCTCGTGGATTTCCATTGAAAATTCCACCCTGTTCGATCGGTACCTCGGCCCGGAATGGCGATTGAACGCCCAACTCACGGACGACATGATCGACCGGATTGATGATATCTACGACGAAGAACTCTGGCGGGCGCATGAGATGTGCCGGGCGCGGCTCATCCGCGCCTGCCGCAACATGATGATTCAACAATACAAACGCCGGAACGCCCCCAAGTCGATCATTGAAACCGCCGGAACGGTGCTGGATCACGAGGCCCTCACCATCGGTTTCGCCCGTCGCTTTGCCACCTATAAACGGGCGCATCTGATGTTTCGGGATCCGGAACGCCTGGAGGCGATTCTGACCTCCAAGGATTTCCCGGTCCAGATCATCGTTGCCGGAAAAGCCCATCCAAAGGACAATGACGGCAAGGAGATGATCCGCCGGTTGATCGAATTCGCCCGCCGCGAAAAAATCCGCCATCGATTTATATTTATTGAGGACTATGATCCGTATCTCGCCAGGCACCTGGTTCAGGGGTGCGATGTCTGGCTGAACACCCCCCGGCGCCCGCTTGAGGCCTGCGGCACCTCCGGCATGAAGGCTGCGGCCAACGGCGTGCTCAATGTCGGCATCCTGGACGGATGGTGGTGCGAGGGATATTCCCCGGAAACCGGATGGCGGATCGGAAACGGTGAGGAATATACCGACTTTGAATACCAGGACGCGATTGAGAGCCAGGCCTTGTATAATGTCCTTGAGAACGAGGTGATCCCCTGTTTTTACGACCAGAGGGATGGGGATATGCCCGAAAAATGGGTCAAGATGATGAAGTCCTCCATGAAAATGGCGTTGCGCCAGTTCTGCACCCATCAGATGGTCATGCGTTACTCTCGTTCCGCGTATGTGCCGGCCTCCCGCAGGTACGATGAACTGCTCAACAACCGCGCCCAGGAAGCCCAGCGGCTGATGAACCTGCGTAAACGACTGACCAACGAATGGAAAACCATCAAAATCGCTCATCCGAGCCGAAGCATGGACGGCCCCTTCCGGGTCGGGGACCGGTTTCAGGTCACTGTCTCGGTCTTCCTGGGGAATATAAAGCCGGAAGAGGTGGAGGTGGATCTCTGCTATGGAAAAATGAAATCCGTGGAGCACCTTGAAACCATTGAGGTTGAAAAAATGAATGTCGCTAAAGACCAGGGAAACGGGGAGTATCTCTATGAGTGCATGTTCACCTGCCAGGTCTCGGGCCGCTACGGCATGACCGCCCGGGTAGTCCCGGTCGGCGACGACTTTCTGAAATTTACGCCCGGCCTGATCACCTGGTCCTAAGGCCTCTCAGAACCATCGATAAGCCTTAACCGGAAATCTTCATGGATGTTGTCAAAAAAAACCCGCGCATTCTGATTGTCACCCCGGAAACCACCTATCTGCCGGTGGGGATGGGGAGCCAGGCCGACCAGGTGACCGCCAAGGCCGGCGGGCTTGCGGATGTCTCCGCGGCCCTGATCAACGAGCTCTTCAGCCAGGGCGCGGATGTCCATGTGGCCATTCCGGATTACCGATTTATGTTTGACACCCGAATGGACCCGCTGCTCCGGGAGCAGCAACAGATGATCCGGGAGCATATGCCGGATGAGCGGATCCACCTGGCCGAAGACCGGGCCTTTTTCTATCTGCGCAATGTCTACTCCAATTACGGCATGGAAAACCTGCACATCTCCCTTGCGTTTCAGCGGGAGGTCATGAACCATATTGTTCCCCAGGTCAAACCGGACCTGATCCACTGTAATGACTGGATGACCGCGCTGCTACCGGCCATGGCCCGGCGCATGGAGATCCCCTGTCTGTTCACCCTTCATAACATTCATACGGTCAAAACCACCCTGGCCCAGATCGAGGACCGGGGAATCGACGCAGCCTATTTCTGGGACCATCTCTACTATGAAAACATGGCGGTGGAATATGAATCCACCCGGGAAACCAATCCGGTGGATTTTTTATGCAGCGGCGTGTTTGCGGCCCACTTCGTGAATACCGTAAGCCCGACCTTTTTGAAGGAAATCGTCAACGGCTACTTTGATATTATCCCCCCCCATCTTCGCCGGGAGCTGACCAATAAATATTATGCGGACTGCGCGGTCGGTATCCTGAACGCGCCGGATCCCAGCTTTAACCCGGCCATTGACACCGCACTGGTCCGCCGCTACAGTCATAAAGATGTCATTGCCGGAAAACTGGAAAATAAACGCCACCTTCAAAAAACCCTGGGCCTGATTGAAGATGATCACGCGCCGATCTTCTTCTGGCCCTCCCGTGTGGACGATGTTCAGAAGGGTTGCCAGCTCATGGCCGAAATCCTTTACCATGTGGTTCATACCTACTGGGAGAAAAACCTGCAAATTGTTTTCGTCGCAAACGGGGTCTTTAAACAACATTTTCACGACATCGTCGCGTTTCATGGGCTGCACCGCCGGGTGGCGGTCTGCGATTTCGACGAAAACCTCTCCCGTCTGGCGTATGCGGCCTCCGACTTTATCCTGATGCCGTCTTTGTTTGAACCCTGCGGCCTCCCCCAGATGATCGCCCCCATTTACGGATCCCTTCCGGTGGCCCGGGATACCGGCGGCATCCATGACACCACCATCCCCTTAGATATCGGCAAAGGTGTTGGAAACGGTTTTTTGTTCGAAACCTTTGATTCCGGCGGCCTTTTCTGGGCGATAGGAGAGGCGATGCGGTTTTTCAATCTTCCCTTGAAGCTGCGGGAAAAACACATCCGGCGAATCATGCGCCATGCGGCCAATACATTCAAACATGACGTGACCGCCCGTCAGTACATCGAACTTTATGAACGGATGCTGAAACGGCCGCTCATCACCTGAGACCCGCCTCCATACACTGTTTTTAAAAGAATGGAAAATCCCTTCGACAATCATCCTGTTTCGCGTCGAATCGCCCGGCTGCTGCTTCGGGATCCGCTGCTCAAGCCCTACGAAGCCCACCTCAAACGCCGTCTTTATGCGATCGCCGAAACCGAGCACCGGCTGACCGGCGGGAAAACCACGCTGGCTGATTTTAGCGCCGGGCATGAATTTTTCGGACTGCATGATACCGGTCGTGAATGGGTATTTCGGGAATGGGCGCCCAACGCCGATGCCGTCTATTTGATCGGTCAAGCCACCGATTGGCGTGAACTGCCGGAGTACCGGTTGACGCGATCCGATACTGAAGGTGTGTGGGAGATTGCCCTTCCCCGTTCGGCCCTCAAGCACCAGGATCTATACCGGCTGCGGGTCCACTGGCCCGGCGGCCAGGGCGACCGGATCCCGGCTTATGCCCGGCGGGTGGTGCAGGACCCGACCACCCTGATCTTCAACGCCCAGGTCTGGGCCCCCGCTATCCCTTATATTTGGCGTTGCACATCCCCCCCGCCCCCTTCCAACGGGCTGTTCATCTACGAGGCGCATATAGGCATGGCCCAGGAGTATGAGGGGATCGGGAGCTACATCGAATTTCAAAAAAACATCCTGCCGCGGATCATCGAGGCCGGGTATAACATAGTTCAGCTCATGGCCATTCCGGAGCACCCCTATTATGGGTCCTTCGGCTACCATGTTTCCAGCTTTTTTGCCGCTTCCTCCCGGTTCGGCACGCCGGATGACTTCAAAGCGCTCATCGATGCAGCGCATGAAGCCGGTCTGCTTGTTATCATGGACATCGTTCACTCGCATTCCGTAAGCAACGAGGTGGAGGGGCTCAGCCGGTTCGACGGAACCCCCTACCAGTATTTTCATGACGGGCCACGGGGCCGGCATACGGCATGGGACAGCCGGTGCTTTGACTACGGCAAAATCCAGGTGCTTCATTTTCTGCTTTCCAACTGCCGGTTCTGGCTGGATGAATACCATGTGGACGGCTTCCGGTTTGACGGGGTCACCAGCATGCTCTACCTGGATCACGGGCTTGAAAAGGTGTTTACTTCTTACGAGGATTATTTTAATGCCAACGTGGACGAGGATGCGCTGGTCTACCTGGCGCTTGCCAACACCGTCATTCATCAGGTGAAACCCGACGCCATTTCGATCGCCGAGGATATCAGCGGCATGCCGGGACTGGCCGCCCCCATTGACGACGGCGGGTTCGGCTTTGACTACCGGTTCGCCATGGGGGTTCCGGATTACTGGATCAAACTGGTCAAAGATACGCCGGACGAAAACTGGCCGATGGGTCAGCTGTGGTTTGAGCTCAACAACCGCCGGGCCGATGAAAAAACCATCAGCTACGCGGAATCCCACGACCAGGCCCTGGTCGGAGACCAGACCCTGATATTCCGGCTGATCGGGCAGAACATGTTTGATCACATGCGCATCGATGATCCGGACCTTCGGGTTGACCGCGGCGTGGCGCTGCACAAGCTGATCCGGCTGATCACCCTGGCCACGGCCGGGGACGGGTACTTAAATTTTATGGGCAACGAATTCGGGCATCCGGAATGGATCGACTTTCCGAGGCAGCAGAACAACTGGAGCTTTAAATACGCCCGCCGGCAATGGCATCTGGTGGATGCGCCCGATCTGAAATACCGGCAGCTTGCCTGTTTTGACCGGGACATGATCCGTCTGGCTCAGGAATTTAGCCTGTTTAAGGCCAAAAGCCCCCATTTGATCTACGAACATGATGCCGACAAGGTGATCATCTTTATGCGGGCAGGCCTGATGTTTGCGTTTAACTTTCACCCCACCCGATCATTTACCGATTACCGGTTCGAGGCGCCGCCCGGAGCCTACCGCATGATCCTGGACACCGACGCCTCGATTTACGGCGGGCACAACCGGCTGGAGGCAGGCCAGACCCATTGGACGATTGCCGAATCCACACCCCCCGCGTCCCGGCAGATGCTCAGCCTCTACCTTCCCACACGAACCGCCATGGTTTTGCAGAAAATTTGACTAGAAAGCGGGGTCTTCCTTCTTCTGATCCTGTTCAAACTTCATGATCAGGGTGAGCTCGGGATGCGCATCCTGTTTTACGAGCAGGTTTGGATAGTTCTTTTTAAAAGAGCGCAGCATCGCATGGTTTTCTCTTAACACCGTGGCGATAAACCCCTTATAATTATTTTTTTTGGCGATATCTTCCAGCTGGCGCATGAGAAAAGACGCGATCCCCATGTTCTGATAGTCTTCGCGAACCACAAAGGCGACCTCGGCCATATCCTGGTGCTCGGTCTCGGCATAGGTGCCGATGGCGATGATTTCCTTGTGACCGCCGCGCATGACCAGCCCGATGATGGACATGTTCTTCCGATAGTCCACGCTCGCCCAGTGCTTCTGAACGACCTCATGGGAAAAGGTCTTCATCCGGTAAAAAAATCGAAAATACACCGTCTGCTCCTGCAGGGAATAAAAAAAATTGCGGTAACTGAATTCATCGGAAGGAAGGATGGGCCGAAACTCCACCACCCGGTTGTTTTTAAGCCGCATGCTGGTTTTATACCCTTCGATGAAAATCAGATCATCCTGGATCGGAGGGAGCTGATCCGAGAAAATATAATGGCGCTTTTTCGCGATCTCGATCAGCGTGGCCCTGAATTTCGGATGCGCAATCTGGGTCATTTCCATCACCCGCTGGTAAATGCTCTTTCCCTGGAGCTCGGCGATTCCATACTCCGTCACCACGAAATGGGCGTCCCCGCGGGTGGTGGCCACGCCGGCCCCCTCGCTCAAATGGGGAAGGATGCGGGAAACCTGGCCGTTCTGGGCCGTGGAAGGAAGCGCAATGATCGAAAACCCCCCTTTTGACATGGCGCTGCCCCGAAGGAAGTCCACCTGGTCCCCGATGCCGCTGTAAAACATGTATCCCACCGAGTCGGAGCAGATCTGCCCGGTCAAATCCACCTCCAGGGCGGAGCTGATGGAAATCAGGTTGTCGTTTAAGGCGATGATGTTGGGGTCATTCACATAATCCGCTGAACGGAAGTAAAATAAGGGGTTGTTGTCCACATAGGCATACAGCTGTCTGGAACCCATGCACAGGGAGGCGACGATTCTTCCGGGCAGGTGGTTCTTTTTCTTGCAGGTGATGACGTTGTTCTCGATGAGCGGAATAAACCCGTCGGTGATCACCTGGGTATGAACCCCCAGGTCCTTTTTATCCCCTAAAAACCCCAGGATCACGTTCGGCAGGGTGCCGAACCCGATCTGGAGGGTGGCGCCGTCATCCACCAGCTGGGACACATAATGCCCGATCCGCCGGGCCACCTCCTCATCCTTCTGGACGGCAGGGAAATACTCCACGATGGGCTCATCCTGCAACACCAGGTAATCGATTTCATCCACATGAACATGGCTGTCCCCCCGGGTGGCGGGCATGTGGCGGTTCACCTGGGCGATCACCAGGGAGGCATTGGCCATTCCGGCACGGGTGATGTCCACGGAAACCCCCAGACTGCAATAACCGTGCTTGTCAGGCGGACTGACCTGAACAAGGGCCACATCCAGTCCGATCCACTTGCCGTAAAACAGGCGGGGGATCTGAGACAGATAGGCGGGGATGTAATCAATTTTACCCTCAAACGCGGCTTTTCTCATGTCCCGGCTGATGAAAAAAAGTTTCAGGAAAAACCGCCTCATAAAACCAGGGTCGTCGATGTATTTCGCCAGGGTAAACGAAAGCATCTGGTAGATCATGATGTCCTGCAAATCGTCTCTGCGGACCAGTGCATGAATCAGATGCTGGGGCTCGCCGCATCCGGATCCGATAAAAATCCGGCTTCCGGTTTTAACCCGGGCAATGGCCTCCCGGGCGGTCATGATTTTCTGGGGGCAGTACGCCTTTAAATCCATTTCCCTATGCGCTGTAACCTGATTTAAATCTTTTTCATCAAACCCGCGATCACCTCAGCGGCCTGTTTTACGATCCTGTCAAAAAGATCCTTGATGCTGGGAATGTCATGCACCAGCCCCACCCCCTGGCCGCAGGCCAGGATACCGCTGTCGATCTCCCCCTTGTCAAACATCCGTTTGGCGTTTTCCCCCTTGATCACCTCATAGATCTTCATAAAATCCGCCTTGCTTTCCTCCAGGGCCAGGCAGTCTCTGGCGGCCTGATTGGCCAGCACCCGGTGGGTGGCTTTCAGGGAGCGCATGATCAGCATCGTGTCGGTTTCCGAGGCGTTGACCAGGGCCTTTTTTATCTCTTCGTGAATCGGCGCTTCCTGGGTGGCTAACAGGCGGGTCCCCATGATGGCTGCTGAGCCGCCCAGGGCCAGGATTGCCGCAAGCCCTCTTCCGTCAGCCACCCCGCCTCCTCCGATAACCGGCAGACGGACCGCATCCACCACCACCGGGACCAGCACCAGGGTCCCGATGTCCAGCATTCCGGTGGCGCCGCCGTTTTCATACCCCACCACCGTGACGATGTCCGCGCCCATCTCCTCCACCTTTTTGGCGTAACGCACCCCCACGCACTTGTGAATCCAGGTCATGCCCAGGTCCTTGAAACGGCCGACCAGTTCTTCCGGCGCATGATGTCCGGAGGTTTCGACGATCTTTAACCCATAATCGGCCATGACATCGATATACTCATTGTTGTCGATCTGCCGCATGGCGGGAAAAAGGTTGATATTGACCCCGAAGGGTTTATCAGTGAGGTGCTTCATTTTACCGATGGCCGCAGCAAAGGCATCTTTGGATGGATAGTTGGCGGAGGCGATAATCCCCATGCCTCCGGCGTTGGACATGGCCGATACGTACTCGGCGTTGGATATCCACATCATGGCGCCGCCGATGAGCGGATAGTCGATCCCCAGCATCTCCGTTACCCTGGTCTTGAGCATAATTTTTCTCTCTCTTGTTTAAGATTAAAAAAGAATAAACTCATAAAAAATCAAGTTGGATGGCAAAGTAAAAAATTCAAGATCAAGGCGTCGCAAATCCCGAGGGATGCAGCGCAACGCAGATATTGAGATTCCAAGGGACTTAGATTTTCCGGTTTGAAGAATAAACAAATTAACCACAGAGAGCACAAAGCACACAGAGAAAAACGCCAGTTTTTCACCTTCAGACTTCAGTCTTCTACCTTCAGCCTTCTCTTTCTGTAATAAAAATATTCAAAAAAAATTGGTAAGTTACTTACTATAAAAATACCGCATAGCGGGATAAACATCTTTTTATGAAACCATCAAAAAAAGTATCTCAAAGTGATCCCTATGTGTCAAGAAAAGCGGGCAAAAACGCAGAGGGGGCATTGAGATTTTCATCCGTTGATTCCTTTAAAAAAATCGGCTGATGGAGTATAATAAAATAAAAAAGAAGGGTACTCGATATAGACCATGAAAAAACTCGAACAGGCCCTAAAGGTGATCGGAGAGGATGCGCTCCTGCCCCGGCTTGCCGAAGTTCTGGCGACGGCGTACCGGAAATCCGCCGTCACCTCCGATGAAATCAAAAACATCGCAAACGTTGATTTCGCGGAAATCCTGCTGCTGGCCTGGGACTTTAAGCTTCTGATTCCCCGGCGCGCGGCCCGGTGCGGGGAATGGGATGACCGGATTCTGATGCCGGCGCCCGGTGAAGCCTATGAAATGCCCAATATCGTCCGATACCTCATCAGGGTTGCCCTGGAAACCGGCGAATTTGAGCTCGAAAGGGCGTTGCGATCCCTGTATCGAGACATGGGCGAACCCCAATGGGAAAAGATACCCGAGCTTGTGGAGACCATGAAAGGCTATGCCGTCCACCGGATCATCAGCGCCCCCCGGATTCATGCGGCCTGCTTAAAAACCGGCATCGCCAATAAAACCGGCGCCATGATCGCGATCCTCAAGGGCGGCGGGGTCATCAGCCCGAGGCTCGGCGCCATGGCACCTGTGGCCAGGGCCGGCGCACCCCTCTACGATATGAATCCTCTGGTCTGCCTCTGAACGGATTCAAAACGTCCTACAAAAAAAAGATGGAATACGAAAAAAAAACCGTTCAACAGCTTTCCTCTGCAGGCACCTCATCCGCCGGCTCGATATGGATCAGCACATCCATAATATCGGAAACCTCGGACAATATTCTGTTTTTAACCTCCCCGGCGACACGGTGGCCTTCAGACACGGTCATTTTTCCGTCCACAAGGAGATGCAGGTCCGCGTAAATCCGCATCCCGGCATACCGGGTTCTGAGTTTATGCACCTGTCTGACCGCGCTGTGTTCAAGGCAGACGGCCTTTATTTGCCCGCATACCTCCTCAGGCGCGGCTACATCCAGCAACTCCCGGAGTGAAGGCCACAGGATGGAGGCCGCTGCATGCAGTATAAAAACAGAAATCACTGCAGCGCCCGCCTGGTCCAGAAAAGACCAGGCGGGAAAAAGGATCGCACCGCTGACGGCGACAAGCGTAAGGATCGAGCCGAGAGCGTCTGAGCGGTGATCCCAGGCATTGGCCATCAGGGCCGGACTCTTAAGCCTTTTTCCGGCCCGGATGGTCCAGCGGTAGAGCATCTCCTTGACGACGATGGAAACGGCGGCGGCCAGGGCGGCGATCCAGCCCGGCGAAGGGGACGCTCCCGCATAAAACCGTCCGACCGCCTGCCAGGCGATCCCGATCCCTGTCAGCAGAAGAACCGCGCCGATCACAAGGGTCACAAGGGTTTCAATCCGGCGGTGGCCGTAAGGATGATGGGCATCCGGAGGCATTTCCCAGAAGTAGGATCCGGCGATGACAAGGATATCGGTCAGGCCGTCGGTCAGGCTGTGTATGGCGTCCGCCACCACGGCCTGGCTTGATCCGGCGATGCCGGCAGCAAACTTGAAACCGAAAAGTATCAGATTCAGGACAAGCCCGGCCCCGGTTACTTTACGGATATCGCGCTGGCGGTCATGCAGATTCACACGCTTTTAATCCCTCATCAAAAGGCCGAGAACCGTAACGATCAGTCCGGGAAGGCCGAGAAAAATAAAAATGATTAACCCCAGCATGCCGGAGCCTTCCATTCCGCCGTCACGGATAATCAGCGGTGTGTAAATCCAGGGAAACCCGCCCAGTATCAGCATGATCAGGCCCACTTGAAGAAAAAGAGCCCTGGAAAAAATCCTCTGGTTCCAAGCCCCACGCCGAAGCACCAGCACGATTCCGGCGATCAGAAGGGCCGGGCCGTAAAATATCAGCTCGTCAGAGAAGAGCAGCGGGATTCTATCGGATTTCTCATGAAACAGGTTATAGGTGAGGATCAGCCCCAGGCTGATGAGGGCCAGACCGATTCCCGAATTTTTTCTGCCAAACAGCTTAACGCTCATCGCTTATCCGCCAGTTGACGGCAATCCGCTCAAGTAATTCCATAGGCTTGCTCAAAAGAACCTTCCGCACAGCTGCCGAGGCGCTATTTACCGGCCCTTGAACTCAGGCTTTCGCTTTTCAAACACGGCCGCCAGGGCCTCCATGTGGTCCTCGGTGTGATGGCAGAGGGCCTGGTAGGCCGCGGACTGCTCCAGCAGGCTTCGCAGGCTGACGTCTTGGCCCATGTAGAGAAGCCGCTTGGCCATGCGCAGGGCTTGAGCAGGCTTTTCGGCGATCCTTTCGGCAAGCGCCACAGCCTCCTGAATCAACCGGTCATGGGGCACCACGGCATTGACCAGGCCGATGGCCAGGGCCTTTTTCGCGTCCACCCGCTCTCCGGTAAACGTCATTTCACAGGCCCGGGCCATGCCCACGATCCGGGGCAGGAAGTAGGAACCGCCGTCCCCCGGAATCAGGCCGACACAAATAAAGGTTTCGCCGAAGACCGCCCTTTCCGAAGCGACCCGCATGTCGCACATGAGGGCCAGGTCGCATCCGGCGCCGATGGCCGGGCCGTTCACCGCCGCAATGGTGGGGGCTTCAATTCCATAAACCGCCAGAGGAATCCGTTGCACCTGCCTGCGGTAGCTTTCCATGAGCTGGGCCGGGGTTCCGGCAAACATTCCGGTTTTCGCCGCCATCTCCTTGATGTTCCCGCCGGCTGAAAACGCCGGATCAGCCGCCGTGATGATCAGCACCTTCACGGCGCCATCCGCATTCACGGACCGGCAGGCATCCTCGATCTCATCGATCATCCGCGCCCCGGTGATGGCGTTGCGGATGTCCGGACGGTTTAAGGTCAGCAGGGCGATACCGTTCTTTTTCTCAAACAGGATTTCCTGATACCTCATGGCAACCCCTCTTTGTCTGCGGGAATGGAGAACCGCCAGGCGCAGTACCACTGCTCCGGATGCGGGTCCGGCGGGCATCCCAGGCATTCGGTCTGAATCCGGTCGTCGATCGCCCGGGCAAAATAGGTATACTCCACCAGCCCGGCGGTCTTGCAGGGGTAATCCTCCAGACCTTTGCGCTTTCTGGCCGACTGAACCCGGCAGTCGTTCATTTGAAAAACAAAGCTCGTGGGGCCTTCCTCCACGATGGATTGCACGTTGATGTGGGCATAGAGGCGGAAGCCCAGCGCTTTTTTCAGCCCCTCCAGCCCGGGGTGTTCGGGCATATTGAAAAATTTGCGAATAGACCAGGCTTCAAACGGCGAGAACTGGGCCCAGGCCGAGTCGTTGCACCGCTTGGCATCGTTTAAGCCGTGGCTGAACTCCACGGCCTGAAACCAGACCCCGTCGTTGGCGAGCCAGTTGGCGGATACGCTGTTTAAAAGCTTCAACAAGGAGGTTTTAGGCATGTCCGCCAGAGCTGAAGGAAGCCCGTCCTGAATTCCAAAACCAAGGGTTTTGGATAAACGCTCCATCTGAATCTGAAGGCTTCGGTTGGTGGCGCTCTCCATAATGTCCAGGGCCGCCTCCATTCCCATCTGGTGCCGGACCTCGGTAAACCAGAAGGCGTAATGGACGATGATCCGGTGAAACAGGTTGATCACGTATTGGGCAAGGTCTTTTGGGGACAGGTTATCGATGGGGTTTGTCGGGCCGGTCACTGATGACTCCTTCAATCGGTCTGAAGTTCCGCGAGGTCTTCGTAATCCTTGAGGGATTCCGGGTTTTTCAGGGCGTCTGTGTTAAGCACCGGCTGGTGCTCAATGACCTTCTTGACCGCCAGCTCCACCTTTTTCATATTCAGGGTATAGGGAATATCAGACACCGCGATGATCTTGGCCGGCACATGGCGCGGCGAGGCGTTGGTGCGAAGAACGTCCCGGATCTTCTGCTTCACCTGGGGAGTCAGTTCATGCCCCGGGGCCATTTTGACAAACAGGATCACCCGGACATCGTTCTTCCAGCTCTGGCCCACCACGATGCTGTCCTCGACCTCATCGATATGCTCCATCTGCCGGTAGATCTCGGCGGTGCCGATCCGCACCCCGCCGGGGTTTAGGGTCGCGTCCGACCGGCCGTAAATCTTGACCCCGCCTTGTTCGTTGATCTCGATGTAATCGCCGTGCCGCCATACGCCGGGGTAGACATCAAAATAGGCGCTGCGGTATTTACGGCCGTCCGGATCGTTCCAGAAATAAATCGGCATGGAGGGAAACGGCGCCGTGCAGACCAGCTCCCCCTGCTGGTTGATCACCGGCCTGCCGTTTTCATCATAGGCCTCCACCTTCATGCCCAGCCCCCGGCACTGAAGCTCGCCCGAATATACCGGTCCCATGGGATTGCCGAGGGCAAAACAACCGTTTAGATCCGTGCCCCCTGAAATGGAGGAGAGCTGAAGGTCGGATTTCACGGCCTCATAGACAAACGCAAACCCCTCCTCGGAGAGCGGCGATCCGGTGGACAGCACCGTCCGAAGACGGCTCAGGTCATAGGCGTTCTTTGGAACAAGCCCGGTGTTTCGAAGCGCGGCAAGGTATCCGGCGCTGGTTCCAAACACCGTTATCTGCTCATCCTGGGCCATTTTCCAGAGCACGCCGGGATCCGGATGAAACGGATTCCCGTCGTAGAGCACCACCGAAGCCCCGACGGCCAGGGCGCTGGTCAGCCAGTTCCACATCATCCAGCCGCAGGTGGTAAAATAAAAAATCACGTCATCGGGCGAAAGATCCGTATGAAGCACCAGCTCTTTTAAGTGATTGATGAGAATGCCGGAGCTGCTCTGCACCATGCACTTGGGAAGCCCGGTGGTGCCGGATGAATACATGATATACAGCGGGTGATCGGCCGGAAGCTGGACAAAATCGATGGACAGGCCGGGTTTTAAAGACTTGAACGCATCAAACAAAATTGCTTTGGGAATAGTCGTCAGATCGGGGTTCTGCCGCGTATAGGGCGCCACGACAATCTTTTCAATGGAGGGGATCTGACGGCCGATCTCTTTTATCCGCTCAAGGGCGTCGATGACCTTCCCCTTAAAAAAATACCCGTCGGCGGTAAACAGCACCCGGGGCTCGATCTGGCCGAAGCGGTCCATCACGCCCTTGATGCCGAAATCCGGGGAGCAGGATGACCAGGTCGCGCCCAGGCTGACGGCGGCGAGCATGGCGATGATCGTCTGGGGCATGTTCGGCATAAACCCCACCACCCGGTCCCTCGGCCGAATACCCAGGGCCTTTAAGGAGGCGGCCACCCGGGCGACCTCCTCATACAATTGGGCATAGGTGAGACGGACCGGCTCCCGGCCTTCCCCCACAAAAATCAGGGCGATCCGGTCGTCCTGATACCTCAGCAGGTTTTCGGCGAAGTTCAGCTCGGCGCCGCTAAACCACCTGGCGCCTGGCATTCGGGTTGTATCGTCAACGACCTGATCGTAGGGCTTTGAACACCGAACGCCGACAAACTCCCACAGGGCGCCCCAGAAGCCTGAAATATCGGTGATCGACCATTGGTAGAGGTCGGCATATTCTTTGATATGAAGCCCGCAGCGCTGGTTGACAAAACCGATGAACCGAAACATGTTGGATCGCCTGATCCGCTCCGGGCTCGGCTGCCATAACACCTTCGGCATCAGCTCCTCCTTTTTCTAAGCCCTGCATTACCAACGTGATGCATCAGTAAAAAGTCAGCTGTGAGCAAGATTGAGGATTTCGGGGGAATAAGCGCCCCGAAAGACTCACGAAGCGAACAGTTTTGACTTCCAAGGAACTTAGGTTTTTCAAATTCGAAAATGAAGGATTTAACCACAG
>DYLE01000080.1 GCA_020722245.1 Desulfonema limicola | reverse complement strand
TTCCCCGGATTGCCGGGTGGCCCAATCAAGGCGTGGGCCGAGTCAATCTGGACGGCAGCCTCGGCGCCTGCTCGGCCTGTCATACCCGCCATATGTTTTCCATTGAGATGGCCCGAAAGCCTTACACCTGTAAAGCATGTCACGCCGGTCCGGATGTGCCGTCTTTCAAGGTGTATGCCGCCAGCAAACACGGTAATATTTTTTCGGCGTTGAATAAGACGTGGGATTTTAAGCCCGTTCCCTGGACCATCGGCAAAGATTTTACGGCTCCGACCTGTGCCGCCTGCCACATCAGCCTGCTGGTCAATACCGATGGCGAAGCGGTGGTGGAGCGGACCCACCAGATGACCGACCGCCTGCCCTGGCGGATTTTCGGCCTGATTTACGCCCACCCCCAACCTGAATCCCCGGATACGAACACTATTCGTAATTCAGACGGATTGCCCTTGCCCACAGGCCTTGATGGAAAAGTCGCCGCATCATTTCTGATCGATAAGAACGAGCAGAACACACGTACCGCCACCATGCAAAAAACCTGTCTGGCGTGCCACGACACCTCCTGGGTGGACGGATTCTGGGGCCGTTTTGAAAATACCATTATAGAAACCAACCAACAGACCCAAACCGCAACCCTCCTCATGCAGGATATCTGGAAAAACGGGCTGGCCGTCGGCCCCGGCCAAAACGGCAATCCCTTTGACGAGGCGGTGGAGAAAAAGTGGTCGGACATATGGCTGTTTTACGCCAACGCCGTGCGGTTTTCCGCAGCCATGGGCGGCGGGGGGGACTATGGATCGTTTGCCGAGGGCCGCTACCAACTCTCCCAGTCGATCACCGAACTCCATGACTGGCAGAACCTCCACAAAAACCTCAAATAACAAACTTCTCGGGGATGGATACTATATTACAAATCCCCTGATACATCCCCCATGTCCGTGTTTATACTTAAATTTTGCACGAAACTCGCCGCCAGCGGCAGATGCCGTTAAAAATTCTGTTTCGTGAAATTTTGGCAGGTCGCCTTTCTCTTCAGTCCTTGCCGCCTATTTCTACCTTTACGAAGAATTCATCGCCCTGCCTCATGAATTACAACATGGTATTTGCAATCCCATCTTACGTGCGATAAACTTTATCAATCATGCATAGGTTCTTCCTCCAGTTCACCCCTTCGGGGCTTTCCCGGAGGAAGAACCTATAATATTTCTCCCCGGATCGGTAGAACCTCTCCGGGTCCACCGCTAAAAGCGGTGGGTTTAATTACAACTAAAAAAATGAGTCCCGCTGAAAAAAACCGGCGATTAACCAGAGGCGCTGGAAAATGAAGGATTTCATACACGGATTTTTATTCGGGGACAGGGATTTTAAAACCCAGGGGGACCGGGTCTTCGCCGAAATGGCCCTGGATTCAGGCAAGGAAGGCTGGTTGGATATTCCCCACGGCGGCATCGGCATGGGCGCGCTTCTGGAACTGGCCGAGGCCGTAAACGCTGAGGTGATCGGATCCGAAAAACTATCCTATCCCCTGTGCTGCGACTTTCGCATGGGTGGAACCGGCGCCAGGGTCGGAGACCAAGTGATCGTAGAAGCTGCAGCCGGTGAGGGCAAAATCACCGGCGCCATCATTGTCACCGGCGCCGCGCTGCCGTATATTTCCGGCGAAATCGGCTTCGGCGGTTCCGGCTGTCTCCCCGATGCGTATGTCCGGGACTATGTCCCCTCCACCCTTGATGCCATGATTGAAAACCTCGCCCCCCTCCCCTGTTACCGGAACTGTTTTGTCTGCGGTATGGACCGGAAGCTGCCGGGCCTGAAGCGCCGGTTCCACCTCTGGCAGAGTCCCTCCGGCCTGGTTACCTGCGCCTTCGCGGGATTCGACCCTGAGGATCAGGAGACCTTTTTCCGGTTTCAAAGGGGCGGATTCGCTCATCCCATGGCCCTTTTAGCGCTTCTGGATGAAACCATGGGCTGGGGCGGGTTTTTCATCTCCCGCAGCGGCGGGGTATCGGTGCGGCTCAGTTACAGGTTATTCCGAAGCATCAGCAGCAAGGAAAAACTGGTGTTTTTAGGCCGGGGGGAAAAGGTCCTGGGCCGGATTGAAAAGCGCATGTTTTTTTGGGCCTCGGGAGCCGCCTGCGCCCTGCTTCCGGACGGATCACTGGAAACCGTGGCGCAAGCCTCGGGCCAGTGGTACGCCATGGCGGCTTTAACCGAAGAGATGCGCCGGGAGCTGATCCCCAGCGAGTTGACCGAAGCGGCGTTTGCCGTTGCCGAAAATCCGAGAAAACCGCCGCCTTGACAAACATTAAATAAATATGTAGAAATAAACCATTTTTTTAAAGCATTATCTTACAGGGTTTAACCCGACACAACAGCGCGCATTCATCGAAAAACCGCGTGGGCTATCAAATCATGCGAAACTAAAATAAAAAAGCGAACAGGGGGAAGACACATGGCTTTTTTTCTGCGGCGGTCTTTTATGCTTTTTTGGCTTATTCCCATGCTGCTTGCCGCTGGATGCGCCACCACCAGGACCCGGCTGATGGTGGACAGCATGAATCCCTTGATGATGAAAATGCGCGACGCAACCAACCGGAACGCCGACTTAAAACTGGTCCAGGACGCCATGCCGGCGTTCCTGGTTCAACTGGACGGATTTATCGCGGCATCCCCGGATAACCGATTTCTCCTGGCCAGTGCCGCCGAAGCCTACATGGGATATGCCTTCCTGTTTGTGGAGGAGACGGACAGGAAAAGGGCGGGAAAACTCTATTCCAAGGCTAGAGAATATGCGTTGCGATGCCTGAAGCAGAACAGGTCATTTGCAAAAGCTTTTGATCAGGATGATCCGGAGGTTTTCAAGCGTTCGCTGCAAACCCTTAAAAGAAAAGATATCGCGCCCCTGTATTTCACGATTGCCGCCTGGCTTCAGTGGATCAACACCAACACGGAGGACACCCGCGTCTTAAATGACCTTCCCCGGATTGAAGCCATGATTGATCGGGCCCTGGAACTGGATGACACCTTTTACTACGGCGGGATTCACGCCGTTTTAGGCGCTTTTTACGTTGCCAGTCCGGAGATGTTCGGCGGCAGGCCCGATCAGGCCGACTTCCAGTTCAAGGAGGCGTTTGACATTTCCCAATCCAAATACCTGATGTGGCAGTACCTGTATGCCCGGTATTATGCCTTCGCGGTCAACGACCGGGATCTTTTCGTGACCACACTCGAAAATATCCTTTCTACGCCGGACGACATCCTGCCGAAGGAAACGTTTATCAACGTCGCGGTCAAAAAAAAGGCCGAAAATCTACTGAGCCATGCGGATGATTTTTTCCTGGCAGAATGAAGCCATTCATCCTTAAAAGAATTCTCTACGCCTTCCTGATCCTGTTTCTTGTTTCCATCCTGATTTTTCTTCTGGGAAGAGCCGGTGATCCGTTAGAGAAGGCGGCCCTCTCCACCCGGATGGGGATGGCGGACAGCGAGGTCGTCGACGCCCTGAAGGTTCAGTTCGGGCTGGACCGACCGCTTCATGTCCAGTATTACCTCTGGATTTCAAATTTTATTCGCGGCGACTGGGGAAAGTCCCTCTTTTACCGCGAAGACGTGCGGGAAATGTTTATAAACCGCCTGCCCATCACCCTGGAGCTGTTCGCCGGTTTTGTGTTCTGGTCGGCGATAATCGGGTTTCCCTTCGGATTCATCGCCGCGTTAAAGCGGAATTCCTGGATCGACGCTTCGCTGACGACCGGCGCGGTCATCGGTATTTCCATTCCCGTATTCTGGCAGGCGATCGTCATGATCTATCTTTTCGCCGTGGCCGTCCACATCTTTCCGCCTTCGGGGTATGTCCCGTTTTCGGAAGACCCCTGGAAAAATCTTCTTTCCATAGCCATGCCCTCCTTTATTCTGGGGACTCACAGCGCAGGCATTATCAGCCGGTACGTCCGGTCCAGCCTGCTCGAAGTCCTCGGCCAGGACTACATTCGCACCGCCTTCGCAAAAGGATTGCGGGCAAAAGCCGTTCTTTTGCGGCATGCCTTCAAACCGTCCCTGATCCCGGTGGTGACGGTCATCGGCCTCGAATGGGGGTATATGCTTGCCGGCGCGTTTATCGTGGAATATATGTTCGCCATTCCCGGTCTCGGCCGCATGTGCATGAACGCCATCTTTGCCGGGGACTTTCCCATCATTCAGGCCACCCTGATCCTTGTGGCCGGAAACATTATCCTGGTCAATTTCGTGGTTGACCTTTTATACGGATTTCTGGATCCACGGGTGAGGGTTCAATGACAAAAACTCGAGACTTTACAATTGTCCGCGCCCTCGCCGGGCACAAAATCGCCATGGCCGGCCTCATCATTCTTGTCGGCCTGGTGGGCATATCGGTATTCGCCCCCTGGATCGCCCCCCATGATCCCAACGAACAGGACCTCTACCGCGTTCTGGAAGGCCCTTCCCGCCTTCATCTGCTCGGAACCGACGACGTGGGCCGGGACCTTCTCTCCCGGGTCATTTACGGGTCAAGGGTCACCCTGGTGATCGGAGGGGTTTCGACCCTTTTTGCCGGCATTATCGGCGTGCTCCTCGGTCTTGTCGCCGGATACAAGGGAGGGTTTGCGGACATGGTGATTATGCGGATAACCGACACATTCATGAGCATGCCCTTGCTGGTCCTGGTCCTGGTCATGATCGCAACCCTGGGGCCGGGCATCAAAAACCTGATTATCGTTATCACGGTGCTCACCTGGCCCGCATATGCCAGGATCGTGAGGGGTGAAGCCATGCGGGTGAGCAAGCTTCCCTATATCGAGGCCGCCCAGGCATTGGGGGCCTCGGGACTCAGAATCATGTTCCGGCACATCCTTCCCAACATCATGGCGCCGATCATCGTTACCGCTTCCATTTCCGTAGGGATAAACATCATGATGGAAAGCACGGTTTCCTTTCTGGGTCTCGGGGTCCAGCCGCCCACACCGACCTGGGGAAACGAACTTAAAATCGGCTATGCCTACCTGGAGGTCGTTCCTCTTTTTTCCATTGCCCCGGGCCTGATGATCACGCTCGCCGTGCTGGCGTTTAACTTGATCGGGGATGGAATCAGGGATGTGTTTGACCCAAGGCTGAGAGAATAGGATTCATGCTGCTGCACGTCAACCAACTCAGCATCCATTTCCACGCCCGGCAGGGGATCGTCAAGGCTGTGGAGGATGTCTCCTTTGACCTGGCAGAGGGAGAAACCCTCGGCATCGTCGGCGAAAGCGGGTGCGGAAAGACGGTGACCGCCCTGTCGCTTTTGCGCCTCATTTCGAATCCCCCGGGAATCATCGCGGGGGGTGAGATTTTTTTTCAAGGACGAAACCTTCTGAAACTAAGTGAAAAGGAGATGTGCGACATTCGGGGGAATCACATGGCCATGATCTTCCAGGAACCCATGACCGCGCTTCACCCGGTGCTCACGGTCGGCCGGCAGGTCAGGGAACCGCTGATCGTCCACAAAAAGGCCGTCCGGAAAACGGCCGTCCAGGATTGCATTCGGCTGCTAAAACGCGTGCGGATTCCCGATGCCGATACCCGGCTGCATGATTATCCGCATCAGTTTTCCGGCGGGATGCGCCAGCGGGTCATGGTGGCCATGGGGCTTGCCTGCAACCCCAAGCTGATTATCGCGGATGAACCGACCACGGGCCTGGACGTGACCCTTCAGGCCGAGCTTCTGGAGTTCATGAAGGGACTCACCCAAACAGAAAAAACAGCATTGGTGCTCATCACCCATGACCTCGGGATTGTGGCGTGTTACGCAGATCAGGTGATGATCATGTATGCCGGGCGGATCGTCGAAAAGGCGCCGACCTTGGAGCTCTACCGGGCGCCGCAGCATCCCTACACGCAGGGATTGCTGGCGTCGATTCCCCGGCTGGATCAGGATATTCAGCAGAAGCTTCGCCCCATCGAGGGCCAACCCCCGGATATGGCGAACCTTCCATCTGGATGCGCGTTTCATCCCCGATGCCCTCACGCAAAGCCCCGATGCATGCGGGAGCTCCCGAAGCTTATGCAAATCTCAACCGGTCACGACGTCGCCTGCTGGATGCATTCAAGATGAACAAGGAACCCTTAATCGAGGTCCACCACCTGTCGAAACACTTTCCCGTGTTTCGCGGTATGGTCTTCAAGCGTAAAATCGGCGTTCTCAAGGCCGTCGACGATATCAGCTTTCAAATCTTTCCGGGCGAGACTCTAGGGCTGGTGGGAGAAAGCGGGTGCGGCAAAACCACCGCATGCCGGGTCGTTCTTCAGCTTGAACCCTCCACAGCCGGTGAGGTCCGGTTTCAAGGTGAAACAATCACTCAAATGGCAAAGCAAGAACTCAGAAGGCTGAGAAAGCGGATGCAGATTATCTTTCAGGACCCTTTCGGCTCGTTAAATCCACGCATGAGGGTCCGCGACATCGTGGGAGAGCCCCTGTCCATCCATGGACTCGCCAGGGGAAAAAGCGAGTATGCCGACCGGGTGAGCGGAATTCTTGAACTGGTGGGGCTCAACCCGTCCATGGCCGACCGGTATCCCCATGAATTTTCAGGCGGCCAGCGCCAGCGGATCGGAATCGCCAGGGCCCTGGTTTTAAACCCGGACTTTTTGGTCTGCGATGAGCCGGTTTCCGCCCTGGATGTTTCCATTCAGGCCCAGATCATCAATCTGCTGGCCGAACTCCAGGAAAGGCTGGGTCTGACCTACCTGTTCGTCGCGCATGATCTGGCGGTGGTGCGGCATATCAGCCACCGGGTCGCGGTCATGTACCTGGGCGAGATTGTGGAGATTGCGGATCGGGATGAACTGTATCTTCGACCCCAGCACCCGTATACAAAGGCCCTGCTTTCAGCCGTTCCCATACCTGATCCACTAATCGAACAAAAACGCAAACATTGCATTATTTCCGGTGAGGTTCCCAGCCTGATGGAAACCCCCAAAGGATGCAAGTTCCATCCCCGATGCCCGATTGCCGAGGAGGTTTGCCGGAACCTGCGACCGACATTAAAAGAAATCAACGGAAACGGGCATAGGGTGGCCTGTCATTTGGTGTGAATAAACAGGTTTAACAAAATGGGTGCAGGCTCGCGCACAGCTATCATTTGACGCGCCCGCACCTGCAAACAAAAAAAGGAGAGGCACGTGGATATCCAGAAAAAACTTTGGATAGCGTCCATGATCGGAATGGTTCTTTTTTGCCTGGCCGCCTGGCCGGCTGACCCTGCATTCGGCGAAACCATGGAAAATCAACCCGGCTGGATGGAATGGGGCGACGCCTACTGCACCGCCAAACCCGCACCAGGCGGCGTCCTTCGTCTGGCATGGCCCCTGTATATCGGACTGATGAATCCGCACCACATGCCGGTTCTTGACTGGATAACCATGACGTACATGTATGAACGGCTCATTCTTCTTGATGCCCACTACAAGCCGACCATCCCATGGCTGGCCGAATCCTGGACATTCCTTGACGAAACCACCGTGCTCATGCAACTCCGGCAGGGGGTCCGGTTTCATGACGGCACCCCCTTCAATGCCCAATCCGTCAAAACCCAGATGGACTATATTGCGGACAAGGATAACGCCGCCTGGACCCGGACATGGATGGAGCCGCTGGAATCGGTCGAGGTGGTGGACACGTACACGGTCAAATGGCATTTCAAACGGCCCTGGGGCTCTTTCTTAGGGACCCTGGCCAGCGTGCCGGGGTTTATGGTTTCGGCAAAGGCGCTCGAAGGCGATACCGCACTGGCCAAGATCAAACGGATCGAACGTGAAATGATCAGCGCCCGACGCAACGCAGCGGATAAAGAGAATCCGGAAAAGGCGGCAGCGGGCAAAAAATGGCTGGCCGAACTGGAAAAGGAACGGAGTCAATATATCCCTCTGGCCAAAGACGCCAAACCCGTCGATACGCATCCGGTGGGAACCGGCCCGTACATGCTGGAATCCTCCAGCACGGATAATTACCTTCTTTTAAAACGCTATCCGGATTGGTGGTTTGGGCAAAGCATCAACAAGCCGGAGATGCCTTACTTTGACGGCATCAGGGTTTCGGTCATACCGGACCCGTCGGTCCGGCTGGCCAACCTCAAGGCCGGCATGCTTGATTCCATCGTTCTTGATCCGGTCCAGTACCGGGTGATGAAAAACGATTCGCGCTTCACCCTAGAGAGCCTTCCAACAAACTGGCTGATCTTTTTGACCTTCAACCACGCCAAGGGGGCGTGCGCGGATATTCGGGTCCGCAAGGCGATTTCCCATGCCATTGACCGGGAAGCGCTGGTGATGGGAACGCAGTTCGGCCTGGGCCGGATCGCCAGCTGTATTTATCCGGAGGATCACTGGGCGCACAATCCCGAGCTGAAACCGATTCCCTATGATCCGGAGCTGTCCAGACGCCTTCTTGCCGAAGCCGGGTACCCGAACGGCCTCACCATCAGGGGGTTTACCTTGAATATTCCCGAGGCGGAAGCCTTTGCAAAAGCCGTCATGGCCATGCTGGAAAAGGTCGGCATCATCTGGCGGCCCCAGTTTATGAGCATCGCCGGCATGATCGAGCCGTTTCGAAAGCTGGATTATGATGTGATCGGCAACCTCTATCCTTTTATCGATGAACCGGACCATATCGCCATGCTGCTGTATGACCCGGAAAGCCCGTTCAACAATGGCCGAAGCCATAATGAAAAGGCGGTCGAACTCATTCGAAAAGGACGGGAAACGCAAGACGAAAGCGAACGGGCGCGGATCTATTTTGAACTGGAAAAGCTGCTCTATGACAACTATGAAGAT
The DNA here is from genome assembly GCA_020722245.1 of Desulfonema limicola. Lineage (GTDB taxonomy): Bacteria > Desulfobacterota > Desulfobacteria > Desulfobacterales > Desulfosalsimonadaceae > DYLE01. The sequence goes on along the minus strand of DYLE01000080.1, from coordinate 1,175 downwards.
GCCTGGCTCTGGTATCCCACCGTGGTGATGGCCACAAACAAGCGGGTGGAGGGATTTAATCTCGAAATGTTTTTAAAATACGGCGAAGGCTACTATTTCTCACACCCGCAATGGTTCAAGGACGGCCATCCATGAGTTGAATCCGGTTTACAAACTGAAAAATTTTGACTTGGACACATTCAAGGCTCAAGGGGTTTGCCCCACATCGCATCGGTCTCCTGATACAAGGTATAAAGTCGATTCTCGATGCCTATTCGGAGCCTCTCAAATTCTTCGGGGGTGATATCCTTTGGAATATACGTCTCATGGTCGAATCGAATAATAACACGGGAAAAAGGCTTGGGAATCATAAACCTGTCCCAGCCCTTCATGTTCCACCTTTTTTCCGCCGACACAATGGCCGGAAGAATCGGCATGCCGGAATGCTGAGCAATCAATAAGAGACCCGGCTTGACCACCCCAAAAGGACCTTTCGGGCCGTCCACAATGTGACCGATGGTACATCCCTCCAAAGCCTTTTGTTTGAGTTCTTCAAGCGCTTGCTTGCCTCCTTTATCCACACCGGCCCGTGCCGATGACCCTCTCACCGGCGTCCACCCTAAAACCTTGACAATCCTGGCTATGAACTCCCCATCCTTGCTCTTGCTGATCATGATGGAAATCCGGTGCCGGTTGGCAAAAAAGACGATTCCGGGGAAAAACCGTTGATGCCATGAAATATAAATAGGGACCTCCCCCCGGTCAAAAATGGACTTTTCGATCTCCGGTGCGATCACCCGAATTCTGTAGGTTGCGGAGATTATTCGAATGAAAATAAGCCCTATGAAGGGAATGATATAGCTGTATAAAAATTTTTTCATCAGGCTTCCGTTTGTGTGCGTCAGGATTCAGATTGCGATTTTCATTGCATGAACTATAAACCCGCTTTCTTTACTTTCTCAATACCTTAATCCCGCTCATCGCTGAGCTTCTGAAAGAGCATCATAGTTAGTTATTCATCATAATGCAATCGGGAGATGAACTCACTTGGGGGAGACCCTGTAAAGAGTCATCGTTTAAAGACGCCGGGCCTTCGATGCCAACTGTCTGTTTCTCAGAATAAAAACTGTTATACCAGAAGTCGTAACATTTTAGATAATATGAAACGGGCTGGCCTCGGGTGCATCAACCATGGT